>JBFLXS010000015.1 GCA_040755795.1 bacterium
GCCTAAAACAAAAATAAGGTGTAGAGTTATAGAGATAAGTCGTAGAGTCTTTTCTTAAGTAAAAAAATAAAAAAAAGCTTGACACTTTACATAACAGACACAGAGACGCAGAGAAAAAAATTAAAATTTATGGACGATACGCTTAACATCCCTGATTTTCATCAGTGCAAGCTCTTGAGTACAACGACATTAAACTTGCCCTGATGAAAATCAGGGATGGATTAACAAATCTGGCTTGCCGGCTGAACATTCGGCAAGCAGATCCTATGTATTTCAATGGCTGCACCAATAATCTTTTCTGTTATCTGATTTATTTCCATATCTTCTCTGTTCCTCTGCGTCTCTGCGGTAAATTACCACCTGAACGGTTACAATTTTAGGTTCAAAGCAAGATAACCTTTCTTCTCTCTATATTATTTGCTGTATGATAACTTTTCTACTTGCTTATAGTCAGACGGGTTCTATCTCCGTCAGCCACAATTAGCCTACCTAAATATTCAGTAGTTTCTTTACTCAACCTGCTTAAATATTCAGTAGTTTCTTTACTCAACCTGCTTAAATATTCAGTAGTTTCTTTAATCATTTCTCGTGTCAACTTACCCTCTTCTTCTATTGTTTCTCGTGTTAATTTGGTTTCATGCTTTAGTGTTTTATTATTCACTACCCCATAGACAGTCAAAAATATCCCTAATATTGTTGCCGCTGTGCCTACGAGGGCTAATGATTCCCATAAGTTCATTTCCCTCTGTCCTCCTTTTAACTTCGTAACTATTTACCCAAATGAAGTGCAAGGTAATCGGTAATCAGGTAATCGGTAACAACCAATTGATCTTTTCCCTTTACCGATACCCTGACTACCGATAACTGATTACCTGAATTTCACTTCAGATGGCTAAAATGTTACTTAACTTCTCTCTCCTATAATCTCTTTTACGATTTGAAGTAATCCTTTCTCACGAATTACATAGCAAGTTTTACAACCTGCCATTTTGCCTGCTTCTATATCTTTATCTTCATCCCCAATCAACCATGAGTTTTTAAAATCTATCTGAAAGTCTCTATCTGCCAACTCTAACATTCCATGTTTGGGTTTTCTACAATTACAATTATCCTCACTAAGATGTGGGCAGTAATAAATTGCGTCTATAGAAGAGCCATAATCTTTTAGTTCATTGAGCATCTGGTGGTGAATTTGATGGAGTTGTTCTTCTGTAATTATTCCTTTACCAATACACGCCTGGTTGGTCACAACAATTACTTTAAATTGGGCTTGATTGAGCAATTTTATGGCTTCTTTAACACCGGGCAGAAATTCAAATTCCTTCCAGCATTTTACATAATCGCCAATTATCTTTTTATTTATCACCCCATCGCGGTCTAAAAAAACCACTTTATTACCTATGTATTTTTCGATAAAATAGTTAAATGACTTATTCTTTTTTCTGGCTATGTTTATGGAAAATCTCTTCAAAATTTCCAACATAAAATCTATTCGAGAATCAAACTTTTTAGGGATTAAGTTATTAAATTGTTCTTTAGTAATGTTATCAGTAGTTTTTTCAAGATGAATTTTTAAGTTTTTAGCGGTAGCATCATTCAATCCAGCCAGATACCAACTCTCTATTTCCTTTATAACCACTATTATTCTTTCTTGATTGATTTCTTTTTTTATCTTTTGTTTTTTATCTGTTGCACAAGGTGCGTTGTTAATATCGGCTACATAAATATAATCAGCATTTTTCCCTTTGATACTTTTGAGGTATCCTTTTTTCTCTTCATCTTTCATCTGTGCATATGGTATTAATTCTACATAGTCATACTTTTCCTCAAATCTTGGCTTTATTATTCTATTAAAGAATATTACCTCATCATCGCCTTCAACCCAGATGTATAGCATTTTATACGCCATATTTATACTCCCAGTAAATTTTGAACATAGAGGTCTTCAATTCCTATTTCATTTTGTAGAAATGAGTTTACCATTTCTTTATCACGGGGTCTTGAGATAGTAGAAAAACCATCTTTATCCCGTGAAACAAGTAAGATATTATCCAAACCCGCATATTTTACTATTTCAGGGTTATGAGTGGTAACGATAATTTGTTTATTTTGTGAAGCCTCCTTCATCATCTCCACTACTCTGGAGATGAGATAAGGATGTATATTCCGCTCAGGTTCCTCAATAATAATTATCGGTTTCTGCTCAAAATATAAAGCAATAATTAGAGCAATTATATTTATTGTCCCATCAGAAATCAAAAATGCTGGCAAGGGTTGGTCTTCTTTAAAATATATTTCTTGTATAAAAAGCAAAAATTTATCCACAACTTCTTCAACATCAAGGTTATTTACAAATGGTAAAAGATATTTCACCAGATTAAAAAGTTTTCTTTTTTTATCCTTATTTTCGGTGATATTTTTAACAATAATAGACAAATTACTTCCATCTTCTTCTAATTCAGCTTTTCCAGTAATGGGGGTAGCTTTTTTAGGTAATTTGGGGTCAAAATCATATATGGCTATATCTCTAAAAAGGTCATCCTTAATTAGATAGAATAAATCAGATAGAAGAAGGGTGTTTGGTAATTTTGCTTTGAGAAATGAAGGAAAGAAAGATGAACGAATTTTTTCTTTTTCTCTTTCTACTTTTTCATTTGATGGATTTTCTAATTCAACCTTGATTTCTCCCCCGACATTAGAAATGATAAAGTCTCCTTGTCCAATTTTCTCCTTTTTCTTGCCTAATTCCCATAGCTTATAAAAGTTACATTTCTGGATTAGTCTATCTTCATCTATTTCAAATTTTGGTCTCTTTTTTTTAAAGATTAGAGCAAATTTATAACTCAATTCATATATTTCTTTTCCTATCCATGGTTCTTCCTTTTCATGAACAGTACTTATCCATTCGTCAGTAGGACTAAAAGTAATTTCTACTGTCAGTTTTTCAGAGTCGCTAATAGTAATATTCCTGAGATACTTAACCCCTCCTATTTCGGATACAGCGTTAACTAATCCCGAATGGACTATATCCCTTAGGAATTCAAAAACAAGAACAAAATTGGATTTTCCAGAGGCATTAGCCCCAATCAACACATTGAAATTACCAAGTTCTAGTTCTAACTCTTTAAAACTCTTAAAGTTTGTTATTTTAATCTTTGTTATCGCCATAAGTTATTCCTAAACCCTATTTTTATACCATTCTATTGTCAACCGTAAGCCTTCTTCAAAGCCAATTTTAGGTTCATATCCGAGAAAGGCCTGTGCCTTTGATATATCAGCCAGAGAATGTCTAACATCTCCGGGTCTTGGGTCAACATGTTGTGGTTTAATCTCGACATTGAGTATTCTGGCGATATGCCTGGCTAATTCATTAACCGTCACCCTTTGTCCGCAGGCAATATTAAATATTTCGCCAAGTCCTTCAGTAGTCTTAGTGGCTAAGATATTAGCAGAAACGACATTATCGATATAGGTAAAATCTCTTGATTGCCCTCCATCGCCATAAATTAAAACCTCTTTTCCGGTCAGCATTGCTGTCACAAACTTTGATATAACCGCGGCATAAGGAGATGTTGGGTCTTGATTAGGGCCAAAGACATTAAAGTATCTTAAGGAGATAGTTTCTAATCCATAGATGGAATAAAATAACTGGCAGTATTCTTCTGCGGTAAGTTTTGTTACGGCATAAGGAGAAAGTGGGGAAGGCTTCATATCTTCCCGTTTAGGTAAAACAGGTGTATCTCCATAAACAGATGAGGATGAGGCGTAAATTACTCGTTGAACGCCTGCATCTCTTGCCGCAATTAAAACATTTAAAGTGCCTGTAATATTTACTTCATTTGAGGTAAACGGGTCTTTAACAGAACGCTCGACTGATGGTAATGCGGCTTGATGAAAGCAGTAATTTACCCCTTCTAACGCCTTTTTGACTGTTTTTAAGTTGGTTATATCTCCTTCAATTACTTCTATTTTCTCTAAAAACTGGTTAATGTTTTCAATCTTACCAGTAGAAAAATTATCTAAGATTTTAACCTTACTTTCGTCTTCTTTAATTAGTCTGGCAACAATATTTGAGCCAATAAATCCAGCTCCACCAGTAATTAAGTAATTTGTCATAAATCACCTCTTTTATATCAAAAGTTATAGTAACTATTCAGATACAGATAAAACACTGAAAATGTTAAATTTTAAATAACCGTAGATGTAATCTACGGAAAGGAAAATACACACGCTCTCTTCGACCCTAAAAGGGGCGAATTTTATCCATCGTTTGGAATTCAACCCTTTCAGAGTTGAGATGTCGTAGATGTTTCGTTTCCACAGGTTTCGCCTGCGGTTATGTAAAATTCAAACCTTTCAGGTTTAATAAAAAAGATTGTTAAAAAATAACAAAATTATAGATAAAATGAGTAAAGATAAAAAAATCATTTTATCACCCCAATCTTTCCTATTTTCTTCCCTTTTCCTGTGATACAATAGATATAGATACCTGAAGCAATCTTTTTGCTTGAAATATCCCATCTTTGAGGACATTCGGTTACATTTATTTCATCTATCAACTCGCCTACAATGTTATAAATTCTAATCACAGAGCCTTCACTTATATTGGCAAAGTAAATATATCTTTCATCTTTATTTTTCCTCCATGGATTAGGATAGGCAAAGGCATTATTATTATTTTCTGCAAAGGATATCACACCAAGAGGAGCAATGAGGCTAAGATGGGTAAGTGTGCCAAAGACAATATTGTTTGGAGTATCGACCCAGGAACCAGAGACTTGTTCCCAAATCTTTGTTTGTTCGTTAAATGTGTAAAGTTTCAAAGTAGATTCCTTTATCTTACCCAGATTCGCCTCAAGGTATGGAACTGCAACAAAAAGGGTAACACTCCCTTTTACCTCATTTTCAGATACTCCGGTTAGATTAACATCAATGCAAAGACCTATCCCTCCAGATGGCTTATAGGTGGTGGTAAATGTTGGATAATCCTTTGCATCCTTAATACCTACAAAGAAAGCCTCAGTCAATCTTCCGGTTTCAAGCAAGGTAATTGTTCCCATCTTGCTGGTGATGGTTTGAGTTTGACCTGGTGTTATATAAACCGTAATGGTGGCTATCCCTGTTATTATCCCGGATGTGATTGTAATTGTATCTACCCCTCCATTTGGCGATGCTGCTATAGCGGCAAGGCCTTCCCATCTTCCGTTGGTTAAGGTTATGGTAGCAGGTGATATGGAATTGGTGGTATTGGTTATGGTCGCCTGTGTGGTTGTTGTGGCAATATTCCCCTGCTCATCCCTGGCTGTAACATTTAATTCAAATAGGGAATTGGTGGTTGCTGTCTTAGGGACGGTAATCTCAAAATAAGAAATGGGTGGTGGTGGTAGAATTTGCAACATACCTTCACCAGATGAAGGTATATTATAGAATCCATCTCCCCCAAATTCAATGTTTATGGTGTATGTGCCAGGTGATGCAACCTCTGGATATGCCCTAGCTATCCCATCTACCTGTGTGGTGGATGTATAGACCTCATTGTTTATTTTGAATAAAATCTGTTGGTATGGAATGATATTTCCCTCCATTGTGGTAAGTTTTACTTTAATCTCTGGTATTTGTCCTTGATAAACCTTTGTATCTCCCACATAATCAATCCTTGTGTTATAAGGAATAACTGAGACAATAGCATTTGTCGGTGTTATCTCAGGAACAGATGGGAAATAGACGGTAGCATAGTTTTCAATAACCGTCCCTTCTGTTGCATCAGCCCTTACCGGGACCCTTATGTTAAACTTCCCTCCATTCTTTGACAAAACCTCTCCTCCATTATCAACAAATACAGTAATCATTCTTGTCTCCTGATTATATCTATATTCAAAATTGGCTGGAGTTTCATTTTTATCTTTATCCAATCTCTTAAAGTCACCTACCCAAAGGGAAGAATCATTAAGGTCTTCGTCTAATACATCTGTAATATAAACCCCGTAAGCAATTCCTTCTCCCTCATTCTCAAACTCTATGGTGTATTCCAATGTCTCCCCAGCAGATACCATACCTTGTTTTCCATACTTTGCATTTGGGTCACGGGCGGTAATGATTTCGGTATGTTTCCCTTTATTTCCTTTTTTACCCTTTTTCTTCTTCTCCTCTTTTTTGGTTTTAGTTAACCATGATTCAGGGTCTTGAAAATTCCCATCTTTCTTAACTTCAAAATGTAAATGTGAACCATCCCCAGTTGTCGATTTCACATGTCCCGTATTCCCACCTTCTGCTATTTTTTCCCCTTTTTTAACCGTATCACCTACTTTAAGTGTTCCCCATGATTTATCTTTTAAATGGCAATACTTTGTCACAATTCCATCACCATGGTTTATTACTATATAATCACCATATCCTCCTCCTGCCTTTTCACCTGTTGTTTTGTTCTCATCATTATCCCAACTATCATATATCTTCTCCACTGTTCCATCAGCAGTAGCATTAACAGGGTCACCAATTGCTAAATCAATATCAATCCCTTGATGCGTAGTTCTTATGGTATTTGGACCTCCATATTTTGATCCAAGTTGACTGGTTACATTTCGCCCATTAGTTGGCCAATCCATATGACAAGGAATTATTCCCAATACCCTTTGAGGGATAAAAGATATAAACAATAAAATTAAACCGATTTCAAGAAAAAACTTTTTCATTTTTTGCTTTTTGCTTCCTTAAATACTTTATAAAAATCCCATATTTTTATTTGAGACGAATAACATCCTGAAGCAAGATATTTTCCATCAGGAGAAAATGCTATTGAAAGTACTTCCTCTTCCTCTGGATAATTTTCAATCGCTGCTATTAAACTACCATCTTCAGTAAACCAAATTTTTATTCCATCCCTATAACTTGCTGAAACAATATATTTACCTTCAGGTGAGTAAACAAGCGAGTCTATTCTATCTTTATGACATTCTTTGGTTGCTCTTATCAACTTTCCATTTAAAGACCATATTTTTACTCTATGGTCATTATTTGTAGAATTGAAGTCTCCTCCAGTAGCAATATATCTTCCGTTTGGGGAATATATCACTGCAGTAGCCGCCCCACTATATGCTTTAATTGTTTTTACTAAACATCCTGTTGCTGTAGCCCATATTCTTATTGTTCCATGAGGAGCAAATGATGAAACTATATATTTTCCATCCGGTGAATATGCAAAATCTTTGGGTCCTTTAAAATCGCCTTCAAGTTTAATGGATTTTATTAAACCTTTATCTATTGCAGACCAAATCCTTATTGTTTTATCATAACTTGCTGAAGCAATATATCTTCCATCGGGTGAGTATTTAACACAAAATACGCTATCGGAATGTTTGAGTGTTCTTATCAATTTACCATCTTTTGCAGACCAGATTTTTACTGTGCCATCACCGCTTGCTGATGCAATGTATTTACCATCAGGTGAGTATGCAACCGATGTCGTCTCACACTCACCTGTATGTCCTGTAAGCGTTCTTATCAATTTACCATTTTTTGCAGACCAGATTTTTACTGTATTGTCATAACCTCCTGATACAATATATTGTCCGTCAGGTGAATAGACAACCGAACTAATATATTCACCATGGCTTTCTCCAGATGTTTCCATAAAGAGCTTTTCCTGTTGGCCGAATAAATGGGTGCTATAACATAAAATTAACATTATTAAACTGAATTCAAATTTTTTAATCATGGTCTCCCTCCGGGTCATAAGTTGGATAAAACTCATCTGCTTCTTCCCTTGGCCAGATATATACCTCTGGGCTTTCCTTTAAATGAGGTGGCAATCCCCATTTTACTTTTACCTGAAAATTTAGGGTTATGGCTGATTTTGGAGGAATAGTTTCAAAGTCCCATCTTATTCTTGGAACATGAGTAACCTTGCTTGTTTGCCAATGCTCAATATCCTCCCAATGGGCAATGGTAAAATAAGTATGCGTGCCTGATGCTGAAACATAATCAGTAAATGTTGGTGGAGAAGCAATTACTGCGATATTTTCTCCTTGTTTTAACCCATCATTTCTTATTGTAACTATGTAGGTTATAGTCCCACCTGGACTTACACTACTTGGTCCCCAGATTTTGATATTTAAATCAACCATAGGTGGCATAAAGAAATCAATCCTTATTATCTTTACCTCTGGAGGTTTATCAAGGTCTGCTAAGATGTATCCATAGATTGGATTCTTAAGGAAACCATCAAGTGTCTTTTCTTTGACATAGGCATAACCCTCACCAGTGCCTTCTTCAGAATTATATGAAATAACACAAAAACCTTCGTTTTCTATCCTGACTATAGTTAAGGTAAGAGTAATTTTCCCTTCTATCATTTTCTGCTCTAATGTTACGGTTTTATTTGATGCATCAGGTTCAGAAGATTCTATACTTCCCTTTATTGGTATTGTGCTTATAGCGACTTCATCTCCCATCTGGGTTAAAGTAAAGGTGCCAGTATAACTTGAGTCCTCAAAGACTAATTCCATTATTCCTGATGCATATCCCTCTATCACACCATTAAGGAATGTGACTGTCCCTTTTTGATAAGACATACCCTTAAACAAGCAATTGTTATTATCTATCGTAAGGGTTCCTTTGAAAAACCCCTTATCTGAGAATCCACCTGTCTTTATATTTATCCTCTTAAATTCATTGAAAACTATACTTGAATCCTCATTGGTTAGTTTTAGATTTCCTTCCTCTATTGTTTCTGTTAAGGTTGTCTCGTTTGAATATGTAGATGAGCCGGTAAAGGAGATAATCCCGGTAAATGTTCCTTGATACTCATAAGCACCAATGTCAACTATTCCATTTACTATCCTTGGATTGCCATCCTTGTCTTTTTCTTGAATTCCTGGAGCCGTGTTTGTACCAGCATCTATGCAGAGAGAAAAAGAGCCAAGATGAAAGTCCAAAGACGATATAAATTCAGGGTCAGAAGAGATATTATTAGAGCCAGGAGAGCAATTAAAATAATTTTGGTTGCCCATTATACCATTATTCCAGACATCGTTATAATCAATGATTGGACTGCCAGATATTACATAAATACCATAAGAGTTTAAACTTGTTGTTCCAGTTCGGACGATGATGTTGTTAGTGATAGTTGGAGAGGAATTATTGCACTTGATACCCTCCCATTTATTTTCTGAGATTGTGTTATTGGTGATGGTTGGAGAAGAATGGTAGCAGCTGATACCACAATCCCAATTTTCTGAGATTGTATTATTGGTGATGGTTGGAGAAGAATTGTCGCACATGATGCCCCCACGATACCAATTCTTTGAGATTGTATTATTGATGATGGTTGGAGAAGAATTAAGGGAGCACTTGATACCATAACCCCAATTCTCTGAGATTGTATTATTGGTGATGGTTGGAGAAGAACCGATACAGAAAATACCATCATCCCAATTCTCTGAGATTGTATTATTGGTGATAGTTGGAGAAGAATTATTGTAGCACATGATGGCACCATCCTGCCCATTCTTTGAGATTGTATTATTAGTGATGGTTGGAGAGGAATTGTTGCACTCAACACCCCCCAAGCTATTTTCTGAGATTGTGTTGTTGGTGATGGTTGGAGAGGAATTATTGCACCTGATACCCATCCAGCTATTTTCTGAGATTGTGTTGTCGGTGATTACAGGATTTGCATTATTTATGCAATATATTCCAGCCTGACTTGCTTTTCTGATGGTGAAGCCGGTTATTGTTCCACCTGCGCCGTCAAAGGTTAGTGCATTTACATATCCCAGCCCAGTTGTGGTAATTGTGCAAACATTTGCCCCTTCTCCAATTAAACTAATACCTTTGTTGATATAAACTGCCTCATTATAAATTCCAGAAGGAACAAGAATTGTTCCTCCTTCAAAGCAACTATCGACACCTCTATTAATACTCGTGTAAGGAAATTCTAATGAACCATTCTCTGTCCCTGAAGTATTATCCTTATTCACATAAATGGTAAGTGATTGAGTAGAAACCATTTTAAATTCCATATTAGAGATTTGGCCATTTATAAGAAGGTTCCTGTAAGATTGGTAATAACCTACAGATGATACCCGAATGGTGTATGTTCCAAAAGGAAGATTGCTAATTGTAAAACTACCATTATTGTCTGTAATTGCCTCTCCTCTACCTGGACTCTTTGCTGGACCCTTTATTAAAATCTCAGAGATTACCTTTACCAATGCATTGGAGATGGGATTGCCATTTGTATCAGTAACTGTTCCAGAGATAGAATATAGACCTGTAGGAGTGCCTTGATACTCATAAACACCTATGTCCACACGGTCATTAACTATCCTTAGGTTTCCATCCTTATCTTTTTCTGGAATCCGTGGGGCTGTGTTTGAACCTACATCAATACAGAGAGAATTAGAACTAAGGTGATAATCACCATTTCCTATAAATTGAGGGTCAAGGGATATATTGTATAATCCAACAAAACAATTGTAGTAATTATTGGTATTAGTAGAACCATTTCCCCAGACACAGTTGTAATCAACAGAAGGATTACCAGAGCGGACATAGATACCATAGGACCCTGTCCTTGTTCCATTTTCTGTAATAATATTGTTCATAATAGATGGGGAAGAATTATTACAGTAGATGCCATGATATCCATTTCTTATGATGATGTTGTTTGTGATGAATGGGGAGGAATAATCGCAATAGATGCCCTCATAACGATTTCCTGAGATTATGTTGTTGGTAATGGTTGGAAAAGAATTATTCTTGCAGTGGATACCATAATTTCCATTCTTTAAGATTATATTGTTGGTAATGGTTGGAGAGGAATTATTGTAGCACAAGATACCATCCTCCACATTTTCTGAGATTGTATTATTGGTAATAGTTGGATTTGCATTATTTATGCAATATATTCCAGCCTGACTTGCTTTTCTGATGGTGAAGCCGGTTATTGTTCCACCTGCGCCGTCAAAGGTTAGTGCATTTACATATCTCAGCCCGGTTGTGGTAATTGTACAAACATTTGCACCCGCTCCAACCAGGGCAATACTTTTGTTGATATAGACTGCCTCATTGTAAGTTCCAGTTCCAACATAAATGGTATCCCCAGTTGTTGCGGCATTTACGGCAGTCTGAATAGTTGTATATGACCATGGCACATACAAATCAGCCGCATAAACCGTTATATTTATACCCAAAACAATCCATACTATTAAACATTTAATAATCTTTTTCATTTGAAAATACCTTTCATTTTTTACCATAGAGATATAGAAATCGCTAAATATTATATAAGAAATTCAAACTCCAAAAGTCAAAAATCTGTTGTCTATAGTCTGTCCTCTGTTATTTTCCCATTCCTATTCTTTGGGCTTTTTGGAATATCTTACCTTCGGTTTTGATTGCCGGGGCGATAATCAATTCGACCAACTGCATTTCTCTTATATTTTTTGCTCCACACATACCCATTGCGGTTCTAAGAGCGCCGACGAGATTTTGTGAACCATCATCTAAATGAGCAGGTCCGTAGAGTATTTCTTCTAATTTCGAGGCAGTCCCGACATAAATTCGAGTGCCTCGTGGTAGATTACGGTGAGGCATTGCCATTCCCCAATGGTAGCCTTTTCCAGGTGATTCTTTAGCCTTAGCAAATGATGAGCCAATCATTACCGCATCTGCACCAGCCGCAAATGCCTTACATACATCCCCACCTACCGACATCCCCCCATCAGTGATAATCGGAACATATCTTCCTGTTTGTTTATAATAGAAATCTCTTGCCGCGGCACAATCAACCGTGGCACTAACCTGGGGAACTCCTATGCCTAATACTCCACGAGTTGTGCAGGCGGTTCCAGGACCTACTCCAACTAATAAACCATCAATGCCAGTACTCAGAATCTCAAGACTGGCTTCGTAAGTAACACAATTACCCACGATTAATGGAATGGATAATTTCTTTTTTAATTCTTTAAAGTTTAAAAAAGGTTTATCTTTTGAGATATATTTTGCTGTGGTTACAGTTGATTGAACAACAAATATATCTGCTCCTGCATCTTGAGCAATTTGAGCGAATCTTTCTGCTCGTTGTGGAATTGAGGACACGGCGGCAATAGCGTTTGCCGATTTAATTTCTTTTATCCTCTTTTCAATCAACTCTTCTTTAATAGGTTCTTCATATATCTGTTGAAGGATATTAGTTGCTTCTTCTGGAGGGGCAGAGACAATTTTATCAATAACACTTTTCGGATTCTCATATCGAGTTTGAATGCCTTCTAAGTTTAAAACTGCCAAACCACCTAATTTACTCATTTCAATAGCAAATTCTACATCTACGACTCCATCCATTGCCGCGGCAATAATCGGAATCTCAAATTTTAAATTCCCTAATCTAAAATGAATATCAACATCATCCGGGTCAATAGTTACAACGCCAGGTGCTATAGCGATTTCATCAAATCCATAGCATCTTCGCGCCTTACGGCCTCTTCCTATCCACAAACCCATTCTAAACACCCTCCTTTGAATTTATTATTTTAAGTATACAAGATTTATTGTTATTCGTCAAGAAAAATTTTAACAATTATTGTAATTTCTTAAAAGTTCCTGGTGATTTCTTTAGTTTATAACTATAGACAGAGAATAGAGGTCAGAAGATAGAAGTCTATCTTCTGTGTAACTATTCACCCTGTAGGAAAGTAGGAGAGTAGGGAAGTAGGAAAGGGAAAGAAAATGGTAAGCGTTCAGGTGTCAGGTATCAGCCTTCAGCCAGAACCAGAAAAGTTCGTAGTAACCATTATGTTAGTTATGCTGAAACCACCCCTAAAGCGGGTTATTAAAAACTGATACCTGACGGCTGAACGCTTACAATTTATGAGGAAATGAAGTATAGTTGTAATAGGTCAGTACAGGTCGAAAGTTTTTGTTGACATAGGATAAAATTTCTGCTAAAATGTCATCAGAAGATGCAAAAATGAATAAATACACAAAACGCTCAGAAAGCAAATTCGTATCCGTAGCAGTAAAACAGATGAAGAATCCTTTTATTTATGGAGAAGAGGTTTCTGGAAACGCCTTTTGTAACCGAAAAGATGAAATCGCTGAACTGGTAAAAGATATCGAAAATGGAGAAAATATAATTATTTTCTCTCCCAGACGATATGGAAAAACTTCTCTTATTAAGGAAGTGATTAGAAATCTTCAGAATAGACCTTTTCTCATTGCCTATATTGATTTGTATCCGGCTATCACAAAAGAAAAGTTTATAGAAGTTTATGCTCGAGCTTTAAGTCAGAGTATTAAGGGTAAAATTGAAGTAGTTATGGAAAGGATAAAAGAACTATTACCACGTTTGCTTCCTAAGATAGTAATTCGACCTGATAATTTGCCAGAGGTTGAATTTGAATATGATAAAACTACCAATATTAGCCCAATATTAGATGATTTACTCACCGCGGTTAAGAAAGAAGCGGATAGAAGAGGAATGAATGGTGTGGTGGTTTTTGATGAATTTCAAGAGATTGCTAATTATGGGGATGATGAAATAGAGAAAAAGATGCGCTCTGTATTTCAATCTCATCGAAATGTAAGTTACATCTTTATGGGAAGTAAACACCATCTAATGTTTGATATGTTTTACAATCTCAACAGGCCTTTTTATAAAAGTGGCAAGCACTTCCCATTGGGAAAAATAGAAAAAGGTAATCTTATTTCGTTTATTAAATACCACTTCAAAAGAAGCCAGATTCAGATAGAAGACAAAACCATAGAAAAAATCGTAGAAATCTCTGAATGCCATCCTTATTATACTCAATATCTCTGCCATATTTTATGGGATGAATATAGCGACCAGGTAAAAGTAGAAGAAAAGAGTGTTGCTCTGGCTCTTTTGGGATTGCTTAAGAAAGAATCAACCCTTTTTGCCACTATTTGGGATACCTTGACTCTAAAACAAAAACAGGTTCTGGCAGGTTTAAGTCAACAAGAAAAGGCAGAAGTATTCTCAACTGATTTCTTAAGAAGATATAATCTGGGAGCACCTTCAAGTGTTCAAAAGGCACTCAAGGGACTAATGGAAAAAGAACTAATAGAAAAGGAAAATGGCCAATACATAATTTGTGATATCTTTTTCAAACGCTGGATATTAGAGCAAGCAAAGCGTTAATTATCCAACTGGCGTAACGCTAATTGGATAATCCAGGCTATGTTTAGAATTGACATCTATATAATTCTATGATATATTTGAAATGGTAAGAAAAGTTAATTTTTTTTAATTTTACTAAAGTTTTTTTAAATAAATGTCGATTAAAAAAGGAGGGGAGATAAAATTATGGTAGTAAATCCAATTACATTAACACCAAAAGTAACTGAGGTAAATGGGGTCAAATCCAAAGGGATAGAGAATGATTCTGCACTGGCAGATAAAGTATCTATCTCTTCTCAGGCAAGAGGGATTCAACAGGAAAGGGTTGAAGCAAAAGAATTAGCAAAAAAGATAATGGTTGCCAGCCCTGATATTCGTCAGGAAAAAATCTCAAAGGTCATCGAACGACTGAATAGTCATTCTCTCACAAAAGAAGAGATAATAGAGGGGGTTGCCGAGCGAATGGCACGGATGATAGGCATCGGCTTAAGTTAATGACCTAAAATAGGCCTTTTTCACTAATTCATTTTGGAATAGAAATTTTCTCTCGCAAAGACGCAAAGTTCGCAAAGATTATAATTTATTGCTGTGCGTTCTTTGCGCCCTGGCGAGAAATTTAATCTTTATGCCTTTCTCCCGTAACTATTCAGCACGAAGGGTACGGAGAGCACGAAGTGAAATTTGATGAATTATCGAATAGAGTCATTGGATGCGCTATAGCGGTGCATCGAACTCTTGGGCCAGGTTTGCTTGACACCGTGAAGAGTGATAATTCACAATTCACAATTGACAATTCACCATTCACCATTATTAAGGAAATTTAGGGAAGAAATTGTGAATTGTGAATGGTGAATTGTGAATGGTGAATAGTTACTTTCTCCCACCAATAACTGACCGATTACTCCGTGCTAATCCGTGTCTATCAGTGGCTGAATAATTGCATTATTTATTCTATTATTGGTGGGCGATTAACATAGATTTTGATTTCTTTTTCGTCTTCGCCACCTTTACCATCATTTACTTTGAAGATTATCCGGTAGATTCCATTCTGGGCATTGGTGGGACGCCAGCTGAAGATTTTAGTCATTTCAGAAAAATATGCTCCTTCAGGTAAAGGTGAGGTAGTATATCCTAACAAATCACCATCTTCATCCTCAGCCGAAATATTAAACTGCAATAATTCATTGGTATTTATAATTATCTCTTGTTTGGGTAGAGATAATTTTGGTGGTATATTTCTATCGAGCACCGTTATTGTCCAATTCTGGAGTGTCATTGATGTTCCGTCGGTTATACTTAAAATAAGTCTTTTAACCCCGGCCTCAGTCGCAGATGGTGTATATGTCCAGGAATTAGTCTTCGATTTTTCCACACCATCTAATTTCCAGCTGTATCTTAATACATTATCATTAGAATCTGAGGCATATACCTCAAAGGTCATTGCCTCTCCTTCAAATATCGTAGGAGATAAATCCACCGGGGAATAAGACCAGATTATTGGTACCGGGTTAAATGTCATAAATTGCCATTTGACTGGTTTTTGCAGATTATTCCCTGACATATCGCAGGCTTGTTTTGAAACACTGATGGTATATTTTGTATTGCCGTATAAATCAGACAATGGCTTAAAAATAAGTTTATTTGCCTCCCAGGTAAAAGTGCCAGTGGTAGGCGGGTTAATGGAAAATGCCCCTATTATGGATTTATTATCCATTTTTTCATTAAAGGTAAGTGTAATAACTGTCTCTGGAGAAATATTTTCCCCCACTGGAGTATAATCTATTATCTCCGGTAAAACAGTATCTTTCGCTATCCCTATATATGGAGTCGAAGGCATAGATTTATTACCATAAATATCACAGACAACAAATCTGTAATAGTATGGTAAATTATTCACCAGGTCTGTATCAAGATAGGTGTTTTTTTTTATTTCATCGGCAATAAGGTTTCCTATGTTATCTTTGACAATCGAGCGGTAGATTTGAAGATGTGAGAATGTTTTTTCCGGTGGATTTTGCCAGGCTAATTGTAATTTACTACCTGTTTTTAAAGGTAAAATAGAAACCGCGGTTGGTAAAGAAGGCGGTAATTCATAGGTTGTGGCATAAACATAAGAACAATAATCTGAATCACCATATTGGTTAAATGCCTTTATCCGATAATAATAGGTTGTTAGCGGCAGAAGATTGGTGTCTTGATAATTTATTGTGTTAGGTGGTAAGGTGGCTAATTGGGTATAAATTCCATCTGTCGTTGCCTTTTCAACAATAAAGCCTGATTCATCTTTTGAGTTATCAATCCAGCCCAGGTCTATTTGAGACGAAGAAAGCACCTTTGTGGTTAAACTACCCGGGGCAATGGATGGTTTTTTATCACCCGCCCCGATGGCATAAAATTCTCTATCCGCTCCAACATAGATAGTGCCATCCTGACCAATAACTGGAGAAGTGCTAATTTTAGAATCAAGGGTATAATTCCATTTTAATCTTCCGTTAGATAAAAAACAGGATAAATTATCCTTTGAAACAGTGTAAATATTTCCCGCAGAATCAATAATCGGCGAAATATCCATTGCGGCAAGAGGATATTCCCATAGAATTTGTCCAGATTCTTCCAGAGCAATAAAACTACCTTTTTCTGAATCATAACAATAAAGGACATTATCAACACCTATCACTGGTGAAAATTTCATTGCTATCTTTTCAATCTTCCATCGAACTATGCCTTGCGGTGTAAAAGAATAAAGACCATTAATCAACCCAATATAGATATTTCCATTTGAGTCAAGAGCAGGTGAGGTAAATGCACTGCCAGCTTTATTGTATTGCCATTTAATATTGCCTTTTGAATCAAGACAAAATAACCCGCCATTTATTCCCTCAGCACCGATGTAGATATTACCATTATCATCAATTATAGGTGTTTGGGTAATAGTTACCTCACTAACTTCACTTGTCCATCTGATTCTTCCATCTGGATGGATAGAATATATTTTCCCATTGGAAGTAAAGGTAAAAATCGCCAGATTAGGAGCGATTACAGGTGAAGATTCAACTGGAAATTTAACCGGATATTTCCATTTTAAACTTCCATTTGGTGTAAGAGCATATAGATTGTTATCTGAAGAGACAATATAGATAACTCCATCTTCCCCAATGGCTGGCGAGGTATTTATCTTGCCATTAACCAGATATTTCCATATTAATTTTCCTTGAGGTGAAAAACAATAAAGATATGAATCTTCTGCCCCAACATAAATTCTTCCATGAATGTCGATTATTGGATTAGAACGGTAAAGTTTGCTTTTAATGGCATAAGTCCAGGAAATACCAGGAGATTCCACACCGATATAGGGACTTATCCGGCGTGATTGAATTTTAGATGGAGGTTGAGATGGTGTTGGATGTGTTTGGGCTCTGGCTATATTTGAGTAATCAGAATCCCCTGCTTGATTAAAGGCACGAAGATAATAGTAATAAATTGTATCTGGCTTAAGGTTTGAATCAGTATAAGAAGTCATATTTGCAGGGACAATCGCTATCTGGACAAATTCTTTTTTATCAGAGGCTTTACGCTCTATTTTAAATCCAGATTCATTATCTGAATTATCCTCCCAGGTGAGTTGTATCTTACTTTCAGAGATAACCTTTGCCTCAAAATGCAGTGGTGAGGAAGGAATCGTTTGGATTATTTTCACCACAGCCTCATTCGAGTATTCAGAATTGCCTGTCTGGTTATATGCTCGTAGCCGATATGAATAATCAATATCAGGTAGAAGCCCTTTATCCTGATATTCAGTTGTATTTTTTGAAACTGTATCTATTTGTGCATACATCCCATCTTTTTGTCTTCTTTCTATTTTGAAGCCTGATTCATTATCTGAATTATCCTGCCACATCAATTTTACTTTATCAGGTGATATAGTTAGAAGGTGAAGATTCGTCGGTGAGATTGGCAGAATGTCTAATGTCAAACATTCTACTTCATTGGAATAGTCAGAATCCCCCATTAAATTATAAGCCCGGAGACGATAAAAGTAACTGGTATTCTGTTGTAAATCCTTATCCTGGTAAGCAATCACATCCGCTGGTAATATCGCAATTTGTGTCCAGAACTGTTCTTTTGTGCATCGCTCCAGTTTAAATCCTTGTTCATTTTTTGAATTATCCTCCCAGCAAAGGTTTATTTGAGTCGTGGAAATAGGTTTTGCCAGTAATCCTGATGGTGAATAGGGAGGAATATCCTTTGTTGTTGCCTTCTGTTCATTTGAATAACTTGATTTGCCGGCTTGATTATATGACATTATTCGATAATAATAAGTGGTATTTGGCTCTAATTTTTTATCCTCATAAGTCGTTGTATTTGCTGGAATGCTGGTTATTTTCCCATAGTTTCCTTCTTCTACTTTTCGCTCTAATTCAAATCCTGTTTCATTATCTGAATTATCCTGCCAGGATAAATTTATTTGATTTGAAGATATAGAACTAATTTTAAGGTTTGTTGGGACAAATGACCTGACCGGTAATGTCTTTACAGATAATAAATTTGAGTATTCAGAATGACCGGAGCGATTATAGGCACGAACTCGATAGTAATAAGTAAGATTAGGTATCAGGTCAGAATCTTGATATGAGGTTGTATCTTGTTCCAAAATGGCGATTGTTGTATAACCTGGCTCAGTTTCCACCCTTCTTTCAATCTTAAATCCAGCCTCATTATTCGAGTTGTCTTGCCATGAAAGGCTTATCGCCGTGCTTATATTTGATGCCCCGGTTAGTTTAGTTGGTGGTGAAGGAACAATATCCAATGTTCTTATCCCCGCGGAGTTTGAATACTCCGAGTTACCAACTTTATTGTATGCCCTTATCCGATAGGAATAAAATGTATCTTTTGTCAACCTTTCATCTGTGTAGGAAGTGGTATTTGGAGGAAGGATTTTTATTTGAACATATTCTTTTGATAGTAATGCCCGCTCTATTTTAAATCCCGCTTCATCATTTGAGTTATCACTCCAGGAGAGTTTTATTGCTGATTTTGAAACAGGCTCAAGTTGCAGATTTGTTGGAGCGGCAGGTGGAACAGGAGTAACAGTGGGTTTCGGAATAATAGGTGGAATGGAAATAACCACGGGTTTCGGAATAGCAGGTGAAGTAGGAACAACAACCTCAGGCGCAGGAACAACAGGAGGAATTTGTGGAGGTAATGGTTGAGGTTGAATTGAAACTGTCGCTATCTTTATCTCAACTGGAGGTTGTAATGGTGGCACAGGTTGAACTGGGGCTGGAGTTACTTCCACTTCAGTTATAGGTTGCGGAGTTGGTGTTGGTAATAAAGGTTTAGTCGTTGTAGAGGATTCAACTGAATATTGGGAAAAGCCCATTTTATTATAAGGCACAACTCGATAGAAATAAGTGGTCTCTGCTTGAAGGTCTGAGTCTAAAAATGAGGTCGAGTTAGCAGGTAATTCTTTTATTAATGTCCATTTTGGCTCGTCTTCTAATTGACGATAAACTCTATATCCAATTTCGTTATCGGCGTTATCTTGCCAGGTAATCCTTATTTCGCTTTGAGATACTGATGTTACAATGAGATTAGTTGGTGAAACAGGAGGAATAATTTTTACCTCTTTTACTACTACTACTTCTTCTTTCGCTTTAGGGGTAGGAATTTTTAGCTTTTGAGCAATAGGAGTAATTTGCGAGGTAATTGCATATAAATTTCTATCACGGCTACCAACATATATTGTTCCTTCCTGGTCTATAGCTAAAGATGTAGGACCAAAACCTATTTTATAACTCCAGAGTATTTCACCTTTTTCTGGTTCAATCGCATAGATATTACCGTCAAAAGTGGCAATATAAAGCGTTCCATTTGAGGTAATAACTGGTGCACAATTAAAAATCCGACCTATTTTTGTGGTCCAGACACCTTTTGGAGTAATTCCATAAAGTCCTTCTTCGGTCCCAATATAAATCGAGCCATCTTTAGATACCACTGGTGAAGAATAAACAGTTGAATTAAGTGGGATAGAATTCATGCTTCCATCTTTATTTATAATTGATAATGTTTTATCCGAAGAGCCAATATAAACATTTCCTGCGGAATCAATTGTGGGTGATGAAAAGATAGATTTTTGGACATCTTTTTTAAAGATAAGAGTTCCGTCAGGAGCAATTGCGTGCAAATTACCATCATTACTTCCAATATAGATTATCCCATCCTGACTAATAGCAGGCGAAGATTGAATCATGCTTTCTGTGTCATATTTCCATCTGAGGCTTCCGTTTTTATTTATGGCATAAAGTTTTCCATCTACCGTGCCAATAAAGATGGTTTCATCATCACTAACTGCGATGGCGGATGTTTTAATTTTACTATGAGTCGGGTACACCCATTGAGTTTCATAATTTGAATTAAAACACAGGATATGACCATCACTTACACCGACATAAATATTACCTTGTTTTGAGATAGCGGGTGTTGAGTCAATTTCAACACCAATGGAAATAATCTTTTCTTTTTTACCTGAAGAAGATACAATGTGTAAGTCTCCTGCCTCTGTTACCAGATATATTTTTCCTTGTTGGTCAATTACCGGGGGAGCAAAGACATATTTGTTGACATAATAATTCCATTTAAGGATAGGTTGGTGTATTTGGGTTGCACTACTTCTTGCAGAGCGTTGTGGGTCATGTTGAAACATAGGCCACGAATCACCTGCGGCAAAAACACCATCATTCCCTAACTGGATTAATATTAACAATCCTGATAATACTATCCCCCGGCAAATTCTTATAAATTTATATTCTTTTTTTTCTGCGAGCAATAATTTTTCTTCTTCTTTCGCTTGGTTTTTCATAATACTCCCGTTTCTTCATTTCAGTAATTATCCCTGCCTGTTGGCACGAACGCTTAAATCTTCGTAAAGCATTATCTAAAGATTCATCCTGTCGGATGTTTATCCCTGCGGGCATATTCCTTCAACTCCCTTCTATATATAATTAAAGTATATTCAATGAACAGTAGATATTTTATCACTCACCGATAACCTCATCACTGATTACCAGAGTTTCACTTTGGATGATGAGGTATCAAATTACCCTCAACAGAGCAATAGACTACTATTTACTGACTACTCTTTACTATCCTGGTGGCCATCCCATTTTCCTACCTCCCAAAAGGTGAAAATGAATATGAAATACTTCTTGACCGGCATCTCTATTACAATTTGTAACTAATCTAAATCCACTTTTGTCGATATTATTTTCAATAGCTAATTTTTTAGCCAGCAAGTAAATATGTCCAACTAAATCTTTATCTATTTCTTGTAAGTCCAAAATAGTTGGGATATGCGTTTTGGGCACAATCAAAATATGAACTGGTGCTTGCGGGGAAATATCAGCAAAAGCAATAACTTTATCGTCCTGATGAATTATCTTTGCTGGTATCTCGCCGTTGATGATTTTACAAAATATACACGCCATATGTTCTCCTGAAAATAGCGAATTAGAGATTAGCGAATTAGTATAGTATCCACAGACTCGTATCCTCTGGTGTAGAACAGATATTCCCCCTTAATAAAGGGGGTTAGGGGGTTGTTCTTTCATTATTTTCATTCCCCTTTGTGAGCCGCAGGCTCATGAGCGTTTCCCCTGAAAATAGCCGTAAGAATAGAACACGGATGACACGGATTTAACGGATTTTCGCTGATTTTTTTCTCTTTTTTCTGTCTTCTATCTTCTATCCGCGAATATCCGCATCATCAGCGTGCTATTATTTTTCATCGTCCTTTGTGCCCTGCAGGGGCATGAGCGTTCTCTTAAAAATAGTTTTTTCACGCAAAGGTAATTTTCCCCTTATTTCCCTTTGCGTTCTTTGCGTGCTTTGCGTGAAACTTCTACTCTCTTAAATACTTTTCATATCCTAATTCATTCAATTTTTTATCTTTCTCATCTAATTCTGTGGCTAGTTTATTCTGATATTTTTTTAATTGGGTATAAAGAGTCGGATATTTCAGGGCTAAGATTCGTATCGTCAAAAGACCTGCGTTTTTTGCCCCCAATTCGCCAATAGACATAGTTGCTACAGGAATACCACATGGCATCTGAAGTATAGAATATAACGCATCAAATCCTTCAAGGGCAGACTGTGTGCTTGAAACAGGAACACCAATTACTGGCAGAAGTGTTTGAGAACTTACTACCCCGGGTAATGCCGCGGATAACCCTGCACCACAAATTAGCACCTCTAAACCTTTTTCTATAGCGTTTTGGGCATATTCTATTGTTTTTCCTAATGTTTTATGGGCAGAGGTAATAACTATTTCATACTTAATTTTAAAAGCCTCTAAAATTTTAATGGTTTGACTCATCACCGTAAGGTCAGAATCACTACCAATAAGAATTCCAACTAACACTTTATCCATTTTATTTTATTCAATTATACCATACGATAAAAATTAAGTCAACTAAAATTTACAACCTGTGCAGGTAGAAAATTAAGGAAGCAGATTTTTAATAGTAAACGAAACGAGCGGATTTAGTAAGCGGATTTAACGGATTTAGCGGAAAAAGAAATAAAAAAAAATCCGCTTAATCCGTTTAATCCGCTTACTAAAAAATCTGTTTAATCATCTTACAAAAAAATTCGACCTGTGCAGTTAACTTTAGACCTGTGTTCAAAAAGGAGATATGGAGATAAAGGAGATAAGGGGATATATTTAGAAGTTTTTGGTGAAAGGGTTAGGAGGCTGGTTTGGTTTAGGGGTTATGAAGTTAGTCTTTTTGCACAACCATCTTGACCTAACTTCCATACCAACTTCATAACCATAACCTTTTGCCAAATTATCCAGGGAATTTATAATCTCCATATCTTCCTTATCTCCTTATCCCCCTTCGGACATTTTTAAGGTAATGGAAGAATAATAATCTTAAACCTAACTGCACAGGTGAAAAAAATTCAGGGAGTGAAGTTTTGAAGAAGGCTTATCGAATGCCGCTAATTTCCCGCATAAATAGAGTTTATAGTCTTGTGTCTGATGTCCAGTGTCTAAATCACAGGTTGTTGTACTCAAGAACTTGCTCTGATGAAAATTAGAGAGGGAATTGTTGCGTATCGTCCATAGATTTTAATTTTTTTCTCTGTGTCTCTGTGGTGAACGGTTACCTTTATTTTTTAATTCCCAGCCAGAGGCAAAATAGAGGTTTTAAAATTCGCCACCAATCCTTGAAAGGCACCATCTTGGTCGTTCCTTTTTGGGGATATATTTTAGTCACCGGCACTTCTTTCCATTTATAACCACATTTAATTACTTTGTAATAAAGATATGGTTCCAATTCATAACTATTGAGCCAATCCTGCCAGAGGTTTATTCGTTTATCATTAAAGAGGCTTGTCTTAAACGCTCGAAATCCATTGGTGCTTTCAGTTAATCTGGCTCCAACCAGAATGGAGAAAATTAGTGGATGAAGTTTCGTTGCCAGAATTCTATAAAAAGGCATATTACCGTAATAGCCTCCTTTTAAAAATCGCGACCCCTGAATAAAATCATATCCTTCATTTATTATTGGGTCTATTAGCCTTGATATTTCTTGAGGATTATCCTTATCATTTCCTGCCATAATCACAATTATATCGTATTTATTTTCTATGGCATAATCAATGGCTGTTCTTATCCCCGCCCCTACCCCCTTTCGTTCTTTATGGGTTATCACAACTGCCCCTTGTGATTCTGCTTCCTTTCTGGTATTATCTGTTGAATAATCATCGACAACTAATATTAAATCAACCAGACTCTTTGGAATCTTTTTAACTACATTTCCAATTTTTCCTTCTTCATTAAAGGCAATTGGTGATGCTATAATCTTTAATTTATCCTTCATATCCTCCCTCCTTATTGTCCAAACTCCTTTATGGAATTTACCACCATCTCTATTTGTTCCACAGTCAACTCAGGAAACATTGGTAGAGATAGAATCTCATTTGCATATTTTTCAGTAATAGGGAATGTGCCTATTTTATATTCTAAATCTTCATAAGCCTTCTGAAGATGAATAGGTATAGGATAGTGAATACCTACAGAAATACCTTTATCTGTAAGATATTTTTGTAATTCATCTCTTTGTTTTGTTCTGATAACATAGAGATGATAGACATGTTTAGCATAAGGAGCTTTTGTGGGAGTAATCACCTCTGTGCCACCAAGCAATTCGGAATATTTCTGGGCATGCTGGATTCTCAGGCTATTCCATTTTTCAAGATATTTCAGTTTGACCCGAAGGATAGCGGCTTGCATTGTATCCAACCGACTATTAAATCCCTTGAATAGGTGATGATACTTGACCTTCTGTCCATAATCTCTAAGCATTTTTACTTTTTCAGCCAACTGTGCATTATTTGTTACTACCAGACCTCCATCACCATAAGCACCTAAGTTTTTACCCGGGTAGAAACTAAAGGCACCAATATCACCTATCGCACCTACTTTTCTTCCATTATATTCGGCTAAATGTGCCTGGCAGGCATCCTCAATAATCCAGAGATTGTATTTTTTAGCAAGATTAGTCAAAACATCCATATCTACTGGCTGTCCATACAAATGAACTGGCATAATAGCCTTTGTTCTGAGTGTAATACATTCTTCAATCTTTGATAAATCTATATTGTAGGTCAAAGAGTCTATATCGACAAGAACAGGTTTTGCTCCCGCCTGTGATACCGCTAATGGAGTAGCAATAAAGGTATTAGCCGGGAGAATCACTTCATCTCCCTCCGCTATGCCACATGCCAATAGGGCTAAATGTAAGGCATCTGTGCCTGAGGCGACACCAATACCATACTTTGCCTCACACAAACGAGCAAATTCTTCCTCAAAGAGTTTTACCTCCTCTCCTAAAATAAAATTAGCCTGTTCCATCACCTTTATTACAGCCTCTTTAACCTCTTGTTCAATTGATTGATACTGGGATTTAAGGTCAACAAACGGTATCTTCATAATTTTTTTCTCCTTTACTTGTTGGTAATTGGTAACTGGTAATTAGTTATCCGTTACTTACTTTTAATTTCGTGAAGCCTTATCTTATTCAATCTGCTTTGTGATAGAGGGCAGAGATGATATATTATCTATAATGAAATCAGGACATAACGACTCCAATAATTCTCTGTTTCTGATTCCACTCAAAACAGCAATAGTTTTAATATTTAATTCTTTGCCTGCTAATATATCAACTTCTGTATCTCCCACAATAATAGACGAAACCGGAATAAACTCCGGATAATTTTCTAATAATCTTTTTTTGGTATAAAGAGAACCTCCGTTATCTTTTTCGGTCAGAATAGTTTTAAAAAAATCGAGTATCTCAAAATCTCGAAGTTCGTCTATCAAGTTTTCATAAGAATTTCTCAGGGTAATTAAGATAAGGGAATAGTTATTATAAAGGGTTTTCAGAACATCTGGCACCCAGGGCCACATAATATCGTATTTCAGAAATTCAGGCGTTTCAATTAACTGTTTCCATCTGTGAAGAGATATTTCTTGACTTAGTTCTACTCCACTTTCCTTGAAAATTTCTTCGCTGGGCACACGATTTTTCTTCATCTCCCAATAGGCATCTTTTGACAGAATATTAGGTGCCGTTTTCCCTAAAATATATCGATAAACCGCATAATACTTTTCAGATACATCAAGTATAGGGCCATCAAGGTCTATATAAATATCCAATTTTATTCCCCACTATTTCTGGAGATTATGTCTCCTTTTCTCTAATTCTTCTTTATATAGCCTTATAGTTTTTTCATCGGTTAGGACAGGAAGAAAATCCATTCCTCTAATCCAGGCAAGTCCCGGGGTTAAGGGGTTTATTTTCTTTGGGATAAAAGAAGAAACATCTTCATCAAAAGCTAACTTCACAAAAATATAAGGCATATTTAGCCCACAAGAAGTGAAGAAATAATGCGTGGTAAAGAATCGACCAATATTAATTTCTGTAGGATTAGGAATACCGTCTTTATCGTAGGTTAAATCCACTGAAAAGATTCCATTTGGGTGGTTATCTACGGCCATTATGGTTTTTAAGGCTATTTCGTCAACAACCGGGTCAGAAACAGTTATTCCTGTTCCTGTAATTCCTGTAACACCAGAAGGGGCTCTATTACCCAGTTCCCAATATAGCCTTTTTCTACCCTGACCCACAATTAGTTCGCCATTTTTCCACAGAGACATCCAGGTAATGGAATCTGGTTTTAGGCATTCAGCCGCGGTAAAACTACCCCAACCGTCACAGAAATCTATCCATGCCCTGGCGACATTGTAATTTTCTGCACGGAAACTTCCCATTCCACCACCAGGGCTGAATGTCGCTCTAACCCAAACTGGCGTGCCAAATTTATCAACTGCGATTTTAAGGTCATCTTCGTTATTTATCCTCATTGTCTCTGGAACTTTAAGTCCAGCTTCCTTCCACTTAAGATAAGAAGCGAATTTATCCTGACATAATTCTATGGTTTTATGCTCTGGCAAAAATACCCTGAGTTTATACTCATCCCGGAGTTCCTTTCTTATCTTTGAGATAGCATAAATTTCCTGGTCTGGCTGTGAATAAATCAGCGTAGGTTTTGTTTCCTGAATAATCTCCTTTAAGATAGGAAGATAATCATTATGCGTCGGATGGGGAACTAAATACTTTTCATTAGTTTCAGCCCGATGCAAGGAATATTCATTACAATCAACACCGATAAGATAGAAATTTTCACTGGAGACTCTCAGTGACCTGACAAAATTTGTTGAGGGTGTTCCTCCAGCACCAGTAATCAAAATTCTTTTCATTTCTCCTCCTTATTTTTACACATTTACCGCCACGCCATTTTTTGCTAAAGATTCCTCAATGGCTCTTAAAACTTTTACTACCTTTACACCACTTTTGCCATCTGTAAAAGGAGTTTGATTGTGAGTAATACAATTTAAAAAATGTTGGCATTGTGTTTTTAAAGGTTCTATCATCTGAACTTTAGGACTAATAATATCACCATCTCTCAAGGCAAGCTTAAATTCTCCAAAGCCATCATAAGTTCCTTCCAGGGTAACTCCTTTTTCAAATACCCTGACTGGCTCTAAAGGATTCAAGTCATCAAAAACAATCCGTTTTTTACTTCCCACGACAACTATTTCTCTAACTTTATTTGAATCAATCCAACTTACATGGATATTCCCAATTATTCCATTAGGATATTCTAATGTGAGGAAACTTACATCGGCTCTATCTTTTTTCAAGAAGAACCCACCTTTGGCACTAACATTAATAGGTTCCATATTAAGGAAATAAGAAAATATAGAAATGTCATGAGGTGCCAGGTCCCAGATAACATTAACATCTTCTCGGATTAAACCAAGGTGTGTTCGAGTAGCATGAAGATAATAAATCTTTCCAATACTACCATCATCAATATATTCTTTTACCTTTCTAATACCTGCATTGTAAAGAAAGGTATGTCCGACCATTAAAATCTTGCCCTTTTGATTGGACAATTTCACTAATTCTTGACCTTCTTTAGGCAGGTAAGTAATTGGTTTTTCTATCAGAACATGTTTATCATGCTCAAGCACATCTTTTGCTATTTGATAATGAGTGATAGTTGATGTCGCCACGACAACGGCATCGATTTCTGGATTCTTAAGCATTTTCAAATAATCTGTTTGAGTAGTTATATCAGGAAACTGTTTTTTAATCTTGTTAAGCTGTTCCTCGCTCAAGTCACAACACTCTACTACCTTACAGTCCGCTAAGGCATTAAAATTTCGGACATAATTAGGTCCCCAATGACCACATCCAATAATCCCTATTTTTATCATTTTTTTGGTACCTCCTTAAATCTTTAGAACGCTCTCGGATAAAGTAACCGTTCACCGCAGAGACACAGAGACGCAGAGAAAAAATTAAAATCTATGGACGATGCGCAACAATTCCCTCTCTGATTTTCATCAGGACAAACTCTTGAGTAGCACAGCATTAAAAACTATTCAGCCACAGATGAAACACTGAAAATTCGTAAATCGTGTCCGTTTTCCGTGTCCATAATTAGGCTCAAGGTTGAAGGCTGATGGCTGAAAATTCAGGTATAGCGCCTTGTGTCTTCTCTCCTTCTCCGTTTCCCTCTTTCTCATCTGTCCTCTGACCTCTGTATTTATCCCTGCTAATCAGTGGCTGAATAGTTACCTTCTTTGTAACTATTCAGCCTGTAGGAAAGTAGGAGAGTAGGGAAGTAGGAAAGGGGAGACATTGTCCCCAGAAGAGGAATACCGTGCACATCCTTTATCCCTTTCCTACTACCTACTTGCCTACTATTT
>JBFLXS010000016.1 GCA_040755795.1 bacterium
TTTCGAAGGAGCGTATTAAGCATTACATTGACCTGATCAATCGCCGCCCTCGAAAATGCAATGGCTTCATCTCTAGCTATGATGTGATAAATAACTATATGAGTTGCACTTAATTTGACAATTCATTGAAAAATAAAAACTATTTAATCTTATTCGTGTATCTGTAGAGGAAAAACGCACCAACAACAGATAATAGAAAACTTCCAATTACAGCAATATAGAAACCTGATTCGACATTAGCGAGCGGTATAAAATTAAAGTTCATACCATAAAATGATGCTACTAAAGTAGGAATATATAAAACAATTGTGATTACTGCTAAAGCCTTCATGACAATATTTAAGTTGTTAGAAATAATAGATGCGAAGGCGTCCATCATACCTGCTAAGATATCTCTATAAACAGAACACATCTCAATCGCTTGATTGATTTCGATTTCTGTGTCTTCCAGCAAATCCATGTCATCTTCATATTGCTTAAATTCAGAGCTTCGTGTTAATTTGTGTACAACAACTTTATTAGAATTAAGGGCCGTAGAAAAGTATACAAGGGATTTGTTGAGTTCCATTAAATCAAATAGTTCTTGGTTTCTCATTGAATGATGCAGTTCACTTTCAACTTTCTTAGTTTGACTATCAATTTTCTTTAGGAAAGCGATGTATGTCATTGCCAATCGATACAAGAATAATAATGTTAATCGTACCTTTTTATGTGGTTCAATCTTTTTATTCTTGCTAAATAAATCTTTGACCATATCTGTTTCTTTGACACTGATTGTAATAAAATGATTCTCAGTGTGAATAATCGCAAAAGGTGTTGTTGTATATGCATTCTTACTGTTTTTAATTGGATCATATAGTGGAACATCAAGAATAATTAACTTAGCGCTGTCTTCCATATCGATATGCGCATTTTCTTCTTCATCAAGTGCACTTGTTATAAATTCATTAGGTACACTAAGTTTTGACTTCAACCACTCTACTTCTTCAGTTGTTGGTGCTATAACTTCAATCCAAGAACCATTAACTAATTCTGTTGTTTCCAAAATGTTGATGTTGAATTTTTCTAACTTTTTGTTTACTTCATAATATTGTCTAATCATTGCTCACACATCCTTTTTGAGCAGTTAGACATGATGTCTTTTTCATCTTCTTTCCTCCTAATTATTATTTTTCTTATTCCATTAGAAGGTAATTTGAACGTGACTAACTAACACTCTCGTTATCAACGTGCGAATGTATAGTTAAAAAAACTTGAGTCGTATGATTCAAATTACCCTTTTGTATTCGCTCGTGATCCGATTCCATTAGTTATTCACCTCCTAAACATCGTTGTTATTATATCACTAAAATATCATAATAAAAACCCCAATTATATTAAAAAAGCATCAATATCTGATTGTGAAGCACGTCTACCAGAGTCTTTTCCAGATATGACTTTCATTTCAAGTTGAACCAATTCAAAATATGTCGTTAAATCAAAATATTTCGAATCTTCAATTGATATGCCTAGATGAGCCAAGTTAAAGATAATGTTTGAGGTTGCACCAAACTCGGGCTCATCATTTGGACTGTGGGGATGGTTTGGTGCCTTTTTGGAGAGTGCCTAACATCTCCCCGATGGTTTGAGATAAAATACCTAGTTCTTCTGTATCACTTAAGATGCCAAAATCAAGTGCCATCAAGAAATCATTATAGGATGTCTTACTGAATGGACGATGAAGCACGTAGATGATCCGGAAGATCGTATCGATCACAAGTGAGAAATCTTCTTCCTTGATGTTCTTACCCTTTTCAAGTTTTTTGATATCACTGAAAAGTTCAGAACCGAATACATTGCGATAATCTATGATTGTAAAAAGTGACGAGTGGAGTTTATACTCCTTGTCACCAAGTTTGATAACTTTTTCCATAGTTCAATCCTCCTTAAATGAATGTTGGTAGTACTGGCGATGTTGATAAAAAGTTCGTGTAATTAGTGTCTCCAACACTTGCGATAACACGAAGGATTAGATTATTTCCTGATTCGATTGGGCGAGCGGTGATGTTAAGTGATATTGAGTTAGCTTCAATGGAGTCGGCTTTCGATTTGCTAGCATCCCCTGAAGGTGTAGCTGTACATAGGTAATACCAAATACGACGTGCTTTAGCATCACCTTGAATTTCATAACCCAATGCGAAGGTCTTGGTTTCATTGTTGACCACTTCGACAAAGTTGCCATTAGTGTCCGTCTTGAATCCAAAGATATCTTTCTTGAATTCATCATCAATCTCTGTGAATTTGAGAGTGACGGTTGAGCCTGAATTGGATACTAGGGTTGCGATAACCTTATCGTCTGCATAGACTTGTGAGCTACCACCAATGATTTCGGTAGTGATTTCTTGAGCACCTACCAGACGCTTTGGTGTTCCAAAAGTCCAGGAACCATCTACTGCAATTGTAGCGAGTGCATAGTGAACATTGGTAAGTCCGAATGTGACTTTATTACTCATATTTTATTTCCTCCTGTTTGATTTCATAAACTCTGGTTACCGAGTTATCGTCATTAACGTACTCGGTAATCATTTGATAATTAAACCCAGATTGATAGAGAGCTGATTCTAATTGCTCCTCAATTGTGGGTTCTTTTGATTCTGTGACTAGTGTGATTTGATAGGTGATGATACGAACTGCTGATTTGTTATCTGCATAGGATTGCACTCTATCGCTGATTTCTTGATAGATAATAAATGGATATACCTGGAGTTCGTTTGCATCGACAATATTTGTTCCATAAGATACTCGATTTGGTAAAACACTATCAAGTATCTGGAATAGTTGTTCTAGAAAACTCATGAAGATCCACCTCTTTCAATAATCGATTTGATTTTCTCTACCATATCCGGTGCAAATGCATCAAATGCCGGTCGCATGAATGGACGTGGTCCCACAAATTTACCACCACGATGTGTAAATCCAAACTCAAGTAAATGAGTTAACCTTCCTTTAGTGCTTGAATAGATAGCGATTCTTTTGTTGATACCTTCACCTTCAGGAATAGCAACAAACGATTCTGCAAAACCATAGGCTTGACCACTCTTCGGTGCTTTTGACTGAATGTAGGCTAATACTTTATCTGCGGTTTCATCTAGTACTTTTTCCATTTCTTTGATGACATCTTCTGCATAAGATTCGACAAGCTCACTAATTCCAAGTGCCAATTCATCCAATGAGACCATCAATATCACCTTTTTTAATCTTTGTTTCAACAAAATAAAGCTCAATAAACTGACCGCTGATATAGGTTCGTTCAATTTTATAAATTTTTGAGTCAATCAATGCATGTCTAGACCCATCATATAAGAAGCTCTGAATTTTGACTGCAACATCGATTCTGATGTCAGTTTTCTTGCTTTCATAATATTCTTTTGATGTTACTGATAGATTAATCCCAATAACCTCTTTAGAACTGATAAGGTCTAGTTTTCGATTCCCTATGTTATCTGGTGTGTTGTCTAGTGATAGAAGCGTTAATTTGATGTTGGGAGAACTTGGAAACATTAGGAAGTACTTCCTTTCGTGAATGATAGCTGCTTGATGAGCATTTCAAAACTTTTCGGAAGTTCTTTCACGGATCCATCGTTCTTAAAACCAAAGAACGTCTTACAGTAAATAAGGATGAGGGAATCCACGATTGGGACTCCCTCACCATTTACGACATCATCGGCCACACCTACAGAACGAATGAGTTCTTTACAAGCCTCAATATGAGACAACAACTCCTCATCAGCATATGTTTCTGTTAGAGGAATCAAGAGTGCTTTCTTTACTGTATCGAGTATGGCCATGATTTAGTTCCTCCGATTAGGCAGCGGCTTTCTTCTTGATGCGAAGAAAACCTTTATAACCTACCACATTACCACCAGTGAATACAGATGCTTTGTAGCAGATAATGCCATCTTTAAATTTGTAGTCTGTCGATTTGCCGATTTCAACCGGTGAGAAGATAGGCACTTCATAGTTCTTGAGAGAACCATAAGCCATTGCGTATTCACCAGCTACAGTCGCACTGTCAGCGATCGCTTTGCAATGTGAGTTGATCACATAAGGAATGCCATCGATGGTTTGATTGATGTAATCAACGGTATGAACCTTACGACCTTCGGAAGTGCGAAGACCAGCAAATGCACGCAAATCATTTTTATTCAAGATAAGAACCGCACCACCTTCGACTTCTTCATCGCCACCATAGGCAAAGATGATGTCATCTAATGTTGTGTCAGTGATTGCTGAAAGTTCGACTGGTGTAGTATCTGCTAGTGCAACTGCTTGATCACTGAAAATCCCTGTGAATGTATTGGATGTACCAGCACCACGAAGGATCTGTTCCGAGATTTTCTTTTTGAGTGATACATTGATGTTCTTGAGTACCTCAGATTGATAAGGAATGCTTGGAAGCTTTTCGAGTTCTTCTGTGATTTCGGTATAAGCTGTTATCTTGACTTTGGTAATTGTGACATAACCAAATGCAGGTTCAGTCTCAGTGTATGCTGCACCTTCAGCTGTAGTTCCAGCAATACCATTCGATTTCACAAATGATTTCTTGTAGGTTTCACCACCATTAAGGTTGATGATATTGACCTTGTCCACCAAAGTAGATACTTGGGCATACGGAACTGGTGCGAGGTTGTTTGATACGGTTTCAGGGACCAAAACTTCCGAACTGGACACTTGGATAACTCGATTTTCACGGAGCTGTTTACCGCGTAGTTCTAGGGTTTCCTTATTGTCAGTGCGTGTATCAATGACAATCGGTTTGATTTCGACTTTGGATGCAATCATCATCTTTTTATCGATGACAGATCGTTCCTCTTGTAGGGTATTGCATTCTGTATCGAATGCTTCAAGTTTTGCTACATCTGATTCCGCTTCAACAAGTGAGCGAATTTCAGTTAAGCGTGCTTCAATTTCTTTGCGTCTTTTTTCTAAGTTCATGTTTTTTCTCTCCTTTAGAGTTTTAGTAATTGGTTTTGATACGGATCTTCATTTTCATCACATCAACATGTTGTTTCTGCTCTTCTAACTCCATAGCCTTTAGTTCTACATCCATAGACTCTAAAGAACGGGCATATATACTAGTTGAATCGTAAGCTGGCGTGTCTACCACTGAGACATCATAGAGCCTTCCAATTTTAGTGATGGTACGTTTAGGGATTTTGCCTTCCTTATTCCATGTCTGTTCTTCAACAGTGAAAGCAAAACTCATCTTATCAAGTAGGCCACTGCGGACCATCTTGTAGATGTCTTGGTTCGATTGGGTGTCGACTAATTCAGCTTTTACTTTTAGCCCAATGTTATCGACCGATAGCGTCAGTGATTTATTCTTTGTTCGAGCGATGATAAGGAAGGAATCCATATGGTTGTATTTCATAGGGACATCTTTCATTTGGGTATTTTCAAGTGCTCGATGGTCGATAGATTCAACGAAACCGTACTCTTCATTTCCGATGAGTGTTTCCTGGTTGAACACAATCGCATAACCTTCTAAAGTCATCTTACCTTCAGCTTCTTCAAATTTAACATCTGCTAGTCTTGTTTCTTTAATCATTGGTTCTCACCTCAATTTTTGGTTTTCCTGCTTTTCCTTCTACAATATATTCAAGTTCTGAATCTTTGTAGTGAAAACTTGTAATCTTGTTTTCTTTGCAAAACTCATCAATGATTTGTGATTTTGCTTTCTGTGTTTCTAGAATCACTTTGAGTGCTTCTTTTGATATCGTTCCATTAACTGTTACCTTCATCTTTGTTCTCCTCACCAATTTGGTATTTGTTTGCCTTATCCGCATCCACAAAGTTGAGCGATTGCAGTCGCTTGTTTCCACCCTCAATAGGTTCTAGTCCAAGCAAAGCTCTGGATTCATTTAAGGTCATGATCCCTAGGCTCATCAATTTTTCGATGGCACTCACTTTTGTATTCCAGCTTGCATACTGCAATCGTTCACTGTAGAAAATAATCTCTTCACCACGAGTTAACTCATTTTCGGTGAGCAATCCCAAAGAAAAAGCCTCTGATAACTGAATGGCTAGAGGCTCAATGGTTGACTCATAAAACGAGTTGAAATCTTCTTCACTATATTTGTTTGCGAAGATTGGTGCTGATACCCCAAAGTAATCAAGTATCTTAGATTGTAAAAATTCGAGTGTTTCTTTATCAATCAACTTGGGATCAACTGTTAGTGGTACGTATTCAGACTTTAAGTCGATCGGGATGATCGAGCTTCCTTTAGTGCTAATAGAATCGTTAAGAGCTAAATCAAAGAGCTCTCTTTGTTTCTTCTTATCTGCTTCTGAAAGCATCCCATTCATTTTGATGATTCCTTTAATCTGCATGGATGATCTGACAGCATTATCGATTCCTTGAAGCACATTCTCATTGATTGAGATGGTTTTAAGTATCGCTTCATGATCACCTGATGATCCATTTCCACCAAAGATATCATTGGAAGCAAAGTACTTCCTCAAGTGGATGACATTCTCATAGGGTAGTGTGAATTGTTGGCCATCCTCAAAGTAGAACTTCAAGTAGTAACCATCAGCATTATCAACCACAGCTTCAACCAATATCGGTCTTAGTGGATAAAGTGCTTTAAGCCCACCACTCAATGAATCAAACATCGGATACACAAATGCATTATCATTCAGTAGTAATAACGTAATCACCTTATAGATAAAGTCATAGGGTGTCATGAGCGGGTTAGGCTTATGCTTCAATAAAAAAGACAGTCGACCCTGTTTCTCGGTTACTGTCTTGTCTGCTTCAGTTTTAATGTATCTTGGTTTGAGTTTTGCACATTGGCTCGCAACCCTATCAATACATATCTTGACCACATCACTTTTGGATATGTTGTTACCAAAAGGTATGAAGAACGTATTGTTTTGATTCAATAACTGGAAGGTGTTTGTTGAACCTTTCTTTTTCTTACTTGTTAACCAACTCAAATTATCATCTCCAATGAAAAAGAGGCATTTGCCTCTAATTTCCGTTAATCACTTTTTATAAATTTCTAAAACAATACCACTTTTCTTATAAATCTCTTCCCAACCATTGGGTCTATCCTGCTTACCTTCTTTATTTTCATTAATACGTTTGTTTTCATCAGAAGTTATCAGAGCTAAAGGAAATTTATCTAACAAGTTAATTGCATCATCATCTGTTTTAGCAAACAATACTTCTTTTGCTTGTTTTGCTGCAGGGATTAAATGATCAAGCGTTAATAATCCTCTTTTCCCAAGAACTTTGTTAGCTTTATTTAAGTCTCCGTGGTTTCTCATCTTTAATTTGCTCTCATCTAACAATGATTTTGCTGAAGATGATATATAATCGGCTCCATTATGATTTGTGTGACTCTTAATTGATTCTCGAACTAATTTAATCAAACACTTGGTTTGCTCTGAGTTGGGCTTAGATTCATTATAAATAATCCTTAGTTGTTTAATCGTCCATATTAAGTTTTCCTTGTTACGCCATTCTATACTCATACTTTCACCCGATATCTTTATCTTTATTGGATTTATTATAGCATATTTTCGTAATCTATCTTATACCTATTAAGAACTGCATAAGCAATAATCAAAGCTACTGTTCCATCAATTCGCTTGTATTTGGAGTTAAGTTTTGAAGGTTGAATATTGCTATTTAAATCAACTTTTTTTGTATCAAAAAAGCATCATTTAAATATCAAATTATTTTCATAGTTGATCAGTTAATTGTTTGGTAAAGTTTCAAGTTGATCAATAAATTCTGTTGAGGAATGAAACACTCTACCTTACCTTTTCTGTGTTAAATAAAATAAGCTATTGCTATGTGCTGTACAACAAATTAGTTTTTATGTGCCTGACTTTATCCAATAACTTTATAACTCATTGGTTTTGTTGTAATATCTATTTCTAATACATTTAGTCTTACTAAATCATCAAGAATTTGTCTAATTTTTGAGTGTGGAATGCTTCGAATTGTTGATAATTTTTCAATCCTAATCATAAACCAATCATTGTTGTTAAGCACTGAATAGTATTTCAAAATAGAATAAATATAATGTGTATTTTTTGATTCATGATTAAACTTTAATCCTTTTAACCTATATTTTTCTCTAATATTGTTATAACAAAGTCTAAAAAATTCTGCTTGATGTTTTTGCTCAATTAAATATCTTTCAGAATCAGCACTATGAGCTGCATTAGAAAAGATTAACGAATCGAACATTTTGGGGTCTTTAATACTTATACCTGGTAAAAATTTGTCCTCATTCCAAAGTTTCAAATAGTTTTTACTTTTTGCTTTTTCATAGTCATCATGCCAATCTAACGGTAAAACACCATTATATCTTACACTACTATGAATTAGGAATAACCTTTCATAGATATCTAAGTCTTTATTTCTGTTTTTTCTTTTTGTGTACCCGATTTCATCATGATAAAATCTTGGGAGTCCTTTGGTAACTATTAAAAATATCGCTAAATCTTTAAACTCCATTTCGAGTTTAGATTCAACAAGTCTTATGGATTTACCTTTAAATCGATCAATTACATAAATATCGCTAAACCACCCATCACTATAAATAATGTAAATCATATTTGGATTTTCTATATCAGGAATTAACTTTATTTGTTCGTCATCCCACCATTTAAATTTTCGAGCTCTCTTTTTTATGTCAATGATTTCATCGTCAGTTAATTGTGTTGGTTTAAAAGTCTCACAATGTTGGAGCGTTTTACCATTATCTTCATACCAAATTGTAACTTTTGACTCCTCGTCATTTTTTGAAAGTTTTACTTTAACAATTCTATTGTAAGGATTTAGTTCTCAAAATTTTTTCACTGCACTGATTAAGTAGCTATTACTCATATTACAACCCCTTTACTTATAGAGATTATAACATGTTTTCGTAATCTAACTTATATCGATTTAAAACTGCATATGCAATGATGAGTGCTACTGTTCCATCAATTCGCTTGTACTTGGAGTTGAGTTTTGATGGTTGAATATTCCCATTTAAGTCTACTTTGGCTTGGGTGTTAGACAAGCACCATTTCAAGATCGGATTATTGTCATAGTTGATCAGCTTATTCTTTAGGTCTGCTTCCAGTTGTTTCATTGGTTCCGATAAAGAGTAGACACCTTGACGAACCTTCTCCATATTAAATCCTAAGTCTTCCATCTCTTTAATCCAATATTGAGAATTCCATGGATCGAATCCTACCCAAAGAGGTCTAATGTGGTGTTCTTGAATCATCTTCATGAACCACTGAGTCACCAATGAAAAATCGTTTTGACTTCCAGGGGTGAGTGTAATCAACCCTCGTTTAATCCAAATATCATATGGGACGTTATCTTCTTCCATGCGTTTCTTAACAACATCGCTTGGCATAAAGAATTGTGATAAAACATACTTCTTATTATCATCCTTTTTCTGAATGACGAGAACAGCTACAGTTAAATCAGTAGTTGAAGATAAATCTACTCCACCGATAGCATAGGAGTTCTTGAGTGTGTTTAGCTCATGCTTTGCTTCGTTATTTAAGTCATCAAATGACAACCATGCACCCTGATCGACTTGTTTGATATTGAAGTCTTTACATAACATCGTAACTCTTGTTGAATGATCATTCTTCGATTTATTCATTACATCTTCCAAATATGAAGTCAGTTTCACTACACCTATACTTGGATTTGATTTCTGCCAATTCCTGGAATCGTCATATATTTCCTGAGTATTGTCTTGAGTATATAACCAAGGTAATACACGTTCATCAGTGATTTCACCCTTCAGCATCTTCCGTGCATAATCCAATTTATTATCTAGAAACCCACCAACTGTCGTTCCTTCGGTTGTGATGATAAAAATCAATGGTTCTTTCTTGGTAGATTGGCTTTGCTTAATCGCATCATATACTTTTGAATCTGTCATCTCATGTACTTCATCAATACAACCAACTTCAATGTTATAACCGTCTTTGTTTCTACTCTGAGCAGACAATTTTTTTATTTTATTCTTTGTCCTTGGAGAATAGATAAAGAAGATATTCTTTTTACTGCGTTTTTCATTGGACAGTGCGGGAGATTGCTCTCGCATGTTATTGATTTCTTCAAATAGAATGTTCGCTTGTTCGCTTGTATTGGAAGCACATACGATATCAACACCACCTTTTGATAAAAAGAACTCAGCAAGATCAATACCAGCGATAAAGGTGGTCTTTCCGTTCTTACGAGCAATCAACAGTATGACTTCATTGAATCTTCGTAAACCAGAATCCTTCAATTTAAATCCATATGCCACCTGGATAATTGCTTTCTCCCAAAGTTCAAGTATAAACGGTTGACCATTAAATGGTGATTTTGTGTGTTTACAAAAGGTTTCTATAAAATCAATTCGAAGATTCCCTTGATTTTCATCAAATACATACTTCGGGTTATTCAAATCCTGAAGCAAGATATCTAGTTGTTTTTTTAATTCCTCACCAACTAGAATGTTTCCAGCTTCTATCTGATGATGGTATTCAATTAGGTAGTTCATCAGGTGTTTGCTTTCTTTAGAAACTCATCGAATGCATCATCACCATCAATAACATTCTTACCCATGATTGAGTTTAGTGTTTTGATGACTGTTCCATATGAATTAATGAGTTTAGTATAATATTTAGCAGCTTCTGTCTGTCTTTGAGCACCTTTACTTGAGACTTGAACTGCACCATGCTTTCTGATTTGCTCTTGAAGAATCCCAAGTTCAACCTTCATGAAAGCAGCTTGCTCAAGTAGGTTATCTACCAGTTGAGTTTTGGTCTCATCAACGGACGAAAAAAGCGACCGCAGTCGCTCTAGTTCTATATTGATATCCTTTAGTTTAGACACTACAACACCTCATTCGAATATAGCTTCTGGACATATCATAACCGGTCCTACTGCCTTCATTCCAAAGACTCTACTTGCTAGGTAATTAAACTCCATATTGTGTAGCAATCCCTCTTCATTGACTAAAACGATTTGACCAGGAATCCTCAAAGGATAAACCTCGATAAATCCTTTGACTTGTTCTTGAAGTTCATCCAGTTCGAATGTAGTACCCTTTGGTTTTATATAAGTGATAGTATTATCAGTATTTAATACTAGTGCCTTGTCTTGAAAGATACCACTTAAAAACAATCTAAGAGGAATCACACTTGAACTGTTGCATTCTGAACAGCACTCTTCGTTTCCAATTGGGTGGGCATTGTGTGAGTCACCCAAGATTTCTTTATTGCACAAGCTGCATGTCATTTTTAATTACCTCAATTAAGTCTTCCTCTGGGATGATTGCTAAGTCTCCCCATGTGCCATGTAGTTGATTGAGTCCATCGATGTATTCAATGACTCCTTCTCTACCGTTATAATGGTCTTCACCCTTCATATCGATGATTCTGATTTTATCACCAATTTTGAACATGATAAGTACCTCCTAAGGTTAGTAATATATATCACTCTAAAGAGAGGAAATAGCAAGTAAAAAAGCGACCAAAGTCGCTTTCGTTCGTAATCAAATGCTCAATCCCATATATTATTAAGTACTTGAATTTCCGTATCTTCCTCAGGATTTGTAATAACAATATCATACTCATTATTATTCTTAAAATCCCTAATTAATTCGGTAAAATAACCTCTTCCAAATAGCTCATTATCATCGAAACATTCAACTATTTCAGAGAAATTTGGGTCAGTAGAATCAGCAAATAATATTATATTATCTAGTGAATAACGGTTAATAAAAGAGTTATACAAATTGTTTGCAAAAGTTATATTAACTTCGGGATTATAGACAAAATGTTTTGTCATGTTATAGCCCTTAAAAAATGATTTTATTAATTCTGGTGTGGCACTTACAGATCTATCAAGTACTAATTTGTCCACAAGAAATGAAACAACCTCTGGGGTTAAATCCGGTCTCTTAGCTATTATTAACGAACATAAATCTTGGATTTTATTCTCTTTATTTTTAAATGCTATTAAAAATTCAGCATCTCTTTCTTGAAACTTCTCACAAACCAATCTGACTTGGCCATCAAAATATTTATAAGGTGATTGGTTAAATCCATTTCCAGTTGAAATGGATCCTTTCTTTCCATAAATAGTAGATAAATTTTTATATTCATCAGGTAATTGATTATCATTAAAACCAATGATAAATGCATTGATGAACTGATAACTAAAGACTAGTAATTCATCTTGTTTCTTCCAATAGTTTCTATTATATTCATTATTATATATTCTGTGTGCTGGAACATTGCGTAAATCGGATATTTCTATTGCAAAATCTTCGAAAGTTGTTGCCAAAACACTATCTTCAATAATATTCCTTAGCATATCGCTTAGTTTGGGTTTCTTTTTGCTTCCCAAAACGCTCTTTGAATCATAAATTTTCCTGATTAGTTCTTTATTAAGGTTTTGATAAAGTATTTTGTAAAGTTCCAAAACAAACAAATAATAGTTGATTTTAGAAGGCACAAATATTGGATGAAAATGCTCTAACTCAGATATTTCGTATGACCTTGTAAACATAGTATCTCCAAATATATCTTTTGTGATTCGATTAACAATGTCAATACCAGTCAGCAATAAGTTGTATATGTCTATTTCTTCGTATTTGTATCTCTCACCATATATCAAATTAGTAATGTTTTGCTTCATAATTTGCATATTATGGCTTGGCACAATTTCATATCTTTCAACAAAGTTTTGAAAATCTACATCCTGTTCAAGTAATTCATATAGAAAAATACTAACTACTGGATTTCCAGATTTCAAATCGTGTGCAAGACAAAGGTTTTTAATATATATTCTATCATTTGATTCATCTGAAGAAATCACATACCCTCTATATGAAACCCATTTGAAGTGATATTTTGAGTTATTTGTAAAGATTGTGAGCAATTCATTCTTAAAATAAATAGCAGTAAAATCTGATTTATACAAAGCTAGAATTTGATAATGAGAAAAACCGAAATTTCTCAATTTACGATAGTGCTTTTTACAAAATGATTCAGTGAATGAAATCTCACCATCATTTGATAGATTAATAACCTTGTCAGTTATTAATGGTGATAAATCAAAAATAACTTCATTTTTATTCATGTGATTGAAGTTATTTTTTTTAACCATTTTTGCAATTTTAAATCCAACAATTGCTGACTTAGTATAAATGATATTCACCTCTTTCAGGTTTCCGCATGTACAAACAGATTTTCAAAAAATCGATGATGTGTATTTTAATTGCCACCCTGTACGGTACCCTAGTAAATAAAAATAGTACTATACGGGGGGTTAACTAATGACGCCTTGATCTTCAATGTAATTCTTTAATAAATCAAAGTATTCAGTCAGTACAAATTTTGAATCAGTCTTCAAAACTGTTTTATTTTTAGAAGAACGAAATGTATCAATTTCAGTAGTTGATACTTCATTGATTAAACCTAGTGATACAAGTTTATATATTCTGTGAATATCATGATCATCGAAGCCAAGAAAGTTTTCTTTCTTCCCATCAGTAAAATGCACTGTTTTTATCATATCAGCTCGAAACTCTGAATGAACAGTTGTATTCTCACTAATTATTTGTTTTTCTTTATCCATTTTTAGCAAAATTCTAAAATCATTCATGTTTAATTTAGAAATTAAATCAATTTTTTCCATAAAGTTATCATCGTTATTAAATATACTACTGTTCTCAATTCCGAACATTAGTGCATTTGCAAAGATGATAATTTTTTCTTTAGCACGTTCCTTTACTACTTCATCAATCACTCTTTGAACATTGAAAGAAAAATTTCTAATATTTTCTTCATTAAGTTTTTCAATTTCCATAATTCTAATTTCATTGTCTTGTATATGCTTGATAAGAATATTTAAGTTTTCTTCAGAATATTTTTTACTAATCAGACCTAATCCTAATCCAATTAATGTTAATGGTGGAATCAATACTCCACCTAGATTAAAAACTAGTTCCATCTTATCAACGAAGGAATTTTTCTTTAGTTCAATTCTTTCATGTGTTTTTTCAACGGTGATTCTGTCTTTTTTTTTCATTCATCTACCCCTGTGTTCAATGATAAAGAGTAACTTAATCTTCATAAAAACCATTTTTGTTAATAATGCTATCTGTTTTATTTATTAAGTCATACTCAAAGTCTGTATATGGAAAAGCAACTATATTTAATGACATGATATATTCAATAGCCTCTTTAGGAGTTTTTTTATAACCGGAATCGATTATGTCTTGTGCTAAAGTATTCCCTGTATCTTTCTCTCTTGTGTATTGCATTAGTCTAGCATGTACATCACGAGTATAAGCACTACCAATATATATAATTTCATCCTTATCAAGTATTAGGTAAATGCCCTTAAACTTGAAATTTTTTTTACCCTTTAATTCGCTAAATTTGCCAAACTCTTGATTCTTTAAGAATATTTGCAATTTAGGTTCTTTTTTGGTTAATTCCAATATTGTCATTTTTCCACCTCTATTATAATAATTATACCAAATAACAAGAGATTCACAGTGTTTTTTCTAGATTTATTAGGTTTCCGTCTGAATCAAATTTTACTTTTTTAGTGAAGCGCTTGTGCTCTTTATTGTGACAATATATACAAAGTAACTCTAGATTATCAAGATTCAGGCTGATTGATGAATCATTAACATTATCAGTTGTCAGTCTTTTTTTATGATGAACTTCGATTCCAATTGCTCCACAACGTTCACAAAGACTGTTGACTGACATTATCTTAAGTTCACGAGCAGAAAGCCATGCAGGTGATTTGTAGAAGTTATGTAGAACTTTTGGCTTTTTCATATGCTTCTTTTAGCTCTGTTGCTTTTGCTTCCACATGTTCCCAGCGAACTGGCAAATCTTCTCTGCCCATATGTCCGTAGGCTGCTAACTCCTGGAACTTTACTTTATCGAATTCTAATTCCTTACGAATGTTTGCTGGAGTGAAATTGAAATGTTGTTTAACTATTTCAAGTAGTTGCTCATCCGATAACCTACCAGTTCCAAATGTATCAATGGATACAGCAACTGGGTTTGCAACTCCAATGGAATAGGACACACAAACTTCGCACGTGTCGGCCAATTCTGCCTCTACAAGGGCTTTTGCTACGAATCTGGCATAATAACTCGCACTGCGATCAACCTTGCTTACGTCCTTACCTGAGAAAGCTCCACCACCATGTTTAGCGTATCCGCCATAAGTATCAACGATTATCTTTCTACCAGTTAATCCTGAATCACCATAAGGTCCACCAATAACGAATGCTCCTGTTGGATTGATTAATACATTGATACCAGTCAGATCCTTACCGATCATTGGTTTGAGTACTTCTTCAATGATAATTTCTTTGGCAAGTGATAGGCTTGCTCCTGGTCTGGTTTGAGCAGAAACAATAATGGTGTCATATGTGAATGGTTGACCATCGACATACCTGACTGATACTTGACACTTCCCATCAGGACCAAAGATATGATTATACTTAGCTTTTCTAAGCATATCGACTTCTTTAGCAATCTCATGAGCAACCACAATCGGTAATGGCATGAGTTCAGGTGTTTCGTTGCATGCAAAACCATACATCATTCCCTGATCACCTGCACCTTGCTGATGATCTAAAGTTTCATTGACACCTTGTGCAATATCAGGTGATTGCTTGGATATCTTTTCTAATACACAAAACTCTTCTGTGTACCCGATTTCTTTGAGTACTTGTTTCGCGATTTCAGAATATTCTACCGTTGCGGAAGTTGTAACCTCACCAAAGATAACGACTAAGTCATCCTTGATAGCTGTTTCAACTGCTACTCTTGCTGCTTGGTCTTGTTCCAGGATTGCATCTAATATAGCATCACTGATTTGGTCACATATTTTATCTGGATGTCCACTAAAGACCGATTCGCTTGTTATGATTTTCATGTTGTCCTCTTTTCTAGCAAGAAAAAGGAAGCACTTAGCTTCCCTAGTCTGCTTTGATTTGATTGTGTTATTTTATTGCTGTTTTTGGTAAGTACGCAGTGTACCTTGCGTAATCATATCCTTCACTTTCGACTAGGATACCAAAATCGTGTGAATTAGAAGTAACTAAGATACAATGGAACACTTCATCTTGGTCACAATACATATTCTCTAGATTTTCTTTGATGAAATCGTAGTCGTTCAGTGGATCCTTGATAAAACATTCGAATAAGTCTTTATCGATGACTACTTGTTTTTCGATAACGAACTCATCATGAGGAATGAGTTCTGTTGATTTTGCTTTCCGTATAAAATTGGTTTTCATATTGTTGTCCTTCTAGTCTATTTTCCAAGCGGTATACACACTTCGGTAAGTACAATCCCAAGTATCTAGAATTACGCCATCTTTACATACTGTAACATGGCCAGTCATCTTCAAAACAAATGTCCCGCGCGTATAGAGACCGGTAAAAGTGGAACCCTTGATTCGAGGTTCTCCCTTGATTGCCTTAAATATCAATCGAGGTTTTCCTTCGAAATATTTGTATAAGAACTCGGTATCTTTATAACTTGTAAACTTCCAATCTCGTTTGAGCTGGTTGAGTTCTCGTCTGCATTCCATGTAGTCTTTATTCATGGCGGTACTGATGGCTCTTACAACACAGTCGGTTGTTTTGATTCCCTTTGGGTGTGCATTATATTCTTGAAACATTACTTCGACCACCCTTTATTGAACCACTTCACCAGTTCTCTTGATGATTCAGTTTGAAAGACTGGTTTTTCAAATCCATCAAGTCTTTCAAAAACTGTGTACTTGGAATCGTTCCACACACAATCGATTTGAACAACGAATAAGTTATTGTTGTTTTCTATGTCTGCGATTCTAAAATCATCGTAGAGTGGACCGTTTAACGGGCAGTTGTTCTTGAACCACACATAACTAGTTTCAAGGTCTACCTTTCCACCAGCTTTAATCTGTTTGATGATGTTACCCATCTTTATTGTTTTGTTTGCTAGACTTGAATCTCTACAAAACCAGTCGAACCATCCCGCTAGAATTTGAGTTGATGTATCTGGTTTATCGAACTCACCCGACTTAAATCTTAGAATCCATTCTGACAACTTGATTTGTTTATCCATTTTGTGACCTACTTTCTACCTTTTGGTATGTATATATATCACTCTAAAGACCTTTTTTATCAAGTTAATTCGACTCTTAATGCTCACTATAGTGGCAAATTATGAAAGTCATCTATGTTACTAAGTGATATCTTCTTGCCCTTACGGATAAGATAGCAATTGTCACTTGATCCTTTGTGTCTTATGTATCGTTTAACAATCACATCGACGAATCTTTCATCAAGTTCCATTAGATAAGATTTTCTTTGAAGCTGATCGGATGCGATCATTGTTGATCCAGAACCTCCGAATAAATCGAGTACGTATTCATTAACCCTAGAGGAGTTTGCAATCGCTCGTCCACAAAGTTCGAGAGGTTTCATCGTTGGGTGGTCTTCATTTCGTTTGGGTTTGTTATATTCCCAAATGGTGTCTTGTGTGCGGTCATCAATAAAATAATGAGCAGCACCTTCTTTCCAACCATAAAGGATTGGCTCATGTCTCCAGTGATAATCTTGTCTACCTAGTACTAGGGCATTCTTAACCCAAACTAAGCACTCCGCCAATTTGAAACCGGCGTTTTTGAATGCAGTTCTAAAGTTGATACCTTCAGTATCTGCATGACAGACATAGATGGCACCACCAGGTTTGGTAGCTTCAAACATATTTGTGAATGCATCATATAAAAAAAGATAGAAGCTGTTATCTTCCATCTTGTCATTCTTAATCTTCCCAGCTGTACCTTCATAATCCACATTGTATGGTGGATCGGTGAAGATCATATCGATCTTTTGTCCATCCAGAAGTTTTTCTACATCTTGTTTCTTGGTTGAATCTCCACACATAACTCTGTGATTACCTAATAAATAAATATCACCTAGTTCTGAATAAGGTGTTTCCCCAATTTCATCAGATGGGTAGAAATCATCATCAGTCGCATTATCTGGAACATCTGACTCTAGTTCTTCAAACCCAAACTGAAGCATGTCCATATCAATATTCGAGAGTTCTTCTTCAAGTTTAGTAAAATCCCAGGTAGCGAGTTCTGCGGTCTTGTTATCGGCCAAGCGAAAAGCCTTAATTTGCCCTTCTGTGAGGTCATCAGCAATAATGCAAGGAATAGTGGCCAATCCTAGTTTGAGGCTCGCTTTGAGCCGAGTGTGCCCTGCAATTATGACCAGATCCTTAGTGATCACAATAGGAACCTTGAATCCGAACTCTTTGATACTATTAGCTACTGCATCAACTGCAGCATCATTATTTCTTGGGTTGTTTTCGTATATTAACAACTCCGAGGGTTTCTTCATCACTATGTTCATTAATCCAAGTTTCCTCGCCTTTTTCTATGCGTTTCAGCATGATGTCTATTTCTTCTTTACGTTCGTTGTATTCACGTCCGAACTTAATAATTAATAAGTATTTGATAGCATTAAAATCGGGTAGAGCTTTCTTCTTAGTTTTAACAAGTTTCTTCTTCGTCCCCGATGGTGTTTCTTCTATGATAGTTTGTATTTCCTCATACTCCATACCAACTGCACGTTGGAACAGAGCATCCATGAGTTTATACTTAAGTTCATCATCACCATTGATAAATGCTTGATTTAGCCTTGGATGAGCACGCTTCAATTTAATCAAGGTGTTCTCACTTAAGTTCATGGCTTTGGCGATATCCTTTTGGATAATCCGCCTAGCTACCATTTCTTGAATGCTTTTTATTCGTTCATCAAGTACTCCATCGGCCTCCCATTGCTGATACGTATCCAGTACCTTTGGCACATCGATTCCAACCTTTCAGGGTTCAGTAATTTTATCAAAAACTGAAGTTATCCAAGGGTTGAATACTACATATTTTTCTGCAAAAGAAAAGAAACCCCCATGATTGAGAGTTTCTATCTTCTAGGCTTCATTTAGAGCCAGTATTCCACGCTAATTGTAGTATATGTAATAAGTCAAATTTTGTCTACATGCCAGCGGCACACTAACCATTGAAAACTGCTGTTTTAGTACGTTTTTTCCCGTACCTGTTGAAATATACTTAACAACTACTTGAACATGGCTTGTTCTTGCATTGCTGATAACTTGGCATTACTGTTCACAAGTATTATCGGTAGAAATGATAATGATTACTTGGATTTGTTGATATCTAATATGAGTTGATCATAGAAAAGTATATCTTCTTGCGATTCACGAATCATAACTCGATTAGTAAATGGTTTAGACTTGAACTTTCTGTGAAAAGCATACATAAAATGCAAACAATGATTTAGGTTGATTTTTCTAATCTCGCTATTGATATAGTTAGTAATTTCTGAATTCAAGTTTTTTAATTCAATATACGCGTCATAAAATAGAACAGAGATATCAACATCATCAATCATAATCCGTTCTCTCGCGATAACACCATCGAAAGAGTGGTTAATAGCGAAACCAAATAGCTGTTCATGTTCAAATTGATCTCTAATTAAAATAAGTCTATCTAATATAGTTTGACCTCTTTTTGATTTCCAATATTTCTCAAAAATTTTCAGTATTTCATCTTTATAATGAAACTTGAAATTGTGTTCAATTGAACGTTTCTTCCTATTTAAGTATGACTTTACGATACTGATGTAATTTAATATATGGGTAATTAACTCTGTATCTCCAATAATGTTATAATGCATTTTCCCAAATACGCAATTTTGAATATGATTTCTATAAAAGACTAGATTGTTTTCTAGATAAACAATACTATTTTTTTCAGAATCATATGCTACCATGAGTAAAAGTGAGTTGTATTTGTCAATCTCAAGTTTCATCTTCTTATAGTATGTATTTATATCTTCACTAATCGTCATTGTTCCCATAATAATTACCTTATCATTTTTAATTAAGTTAATCTGTTGTTAATAACAATTGTTATTCTCATAACTATGGTGATTAGGTCAAGAAAAAAATGATCCTAGGTATTAGTCTGAACGCTAATACATGACGAAAAATCAATAGTTTGTTATTAATACTTCTTGAGTTTTGCCATTCTTATCCTTAATCTGATAATTTGAGTTATTATAGTTAGCGTTTAAATATATGATATTATATCTATTATTTAAAGCCCACTGAAGTAATACATTATGTACCTCACCTTTATGTTCAACGACGTTAGATAAGGCAAATTTATGTCCTGCCAATGACGCTTTACTAAGAAAGTCGAGCAAATCAATTTCATCTTTATGTGACCATCCATTGTTCTCATTGTAACTTGCGTTACCAAGTATATATGGTGGATCACAGTATATAAATGCGTTTGCGTATTGATCAATTTTTATCTCTTTGAAATCCTTAGAATAAACGAATAAATTGTGATTTTTAATCATGGTAGCGAAATCTTTAATATTTCTTCTTGTCGATGAATTTAAATCTCTCTTTCCAACTGGCATATTGAACTCTTTACTCGAATTAAATCGAATCTGATTATTAAATGCAAAAATAATGAGTGTTAATAGTTCGAAATCTTTAACTTCAGAGTTCTTTAATGAATTGTAATGTTGTCTTAATTTTGAATAACTTTCTTTATTGAATGAGCCAACCCCATTGTCACTACTGCATCCGTAATACTCGTAACCATTCAGATTTGTGTCGCTCAAACCATACTTCTTAATAATTTTGTCAATTTTATCAATTATGTATTCAGAATCATACTTATAAAACAATTTTATTAGTCTTGCAACTTCCTTCTGTTTGTCATTATATATCGTTGTAAGTGAATTAACATTAACTCCTACGTTAAATCCCCCGCCAAATAAATCAATGAAAACATCATGTTTTTTCGGCATCCGATCAAAAAGTTGAGGTATTAATTTGTACTTTCCTCCTGTATAATTGAGCGGAGACTTTGCATAACCATTAATTTTCTCTAACGTACTATATTCTTGTTCATCACCAACAATACAGAGAAACAACCGCTCTTTGTGGTCTAAAATCTTCGATTTACCTGTTGTAAACTGATTAAATTCTTTTTCGAATATTTTTACTTCTCCTCTTTTTGAAAGAGCATTAATAATATCTGCATCAGAGATTTTTGCTTGTGAACGTCCAGCACCGTTGGTCCCCATGTTGTTGTATGAGACCAATATGTACTTCGCCTTTATATTGCTGATTAAATCTGAGAAATGACGAGGTGCTGAACTAAGACAGTACTTGCTCTTTATGGATTCATCACGTTTCATTTTCTTTGCTACACCAAAAACTTCGGGTTTATCCCACTTAGCAACATTTTCTAATAGGTGATAAGCATCCGAATATTGACGTGAATTGTAAGGCGGATCGATATAAACCAAATCAGCCTCAATTGTTTTCACTAACTCATTTGCATCACTATTAAATATCAGATTATTTCTATTTACTTCATTCAATGGTAAGTCCAACATTAGCATCTTAATTCGATCACTCTTAGCCTTACCTAAAATATACGCATCGTAATGTCCAACCGTATTTGCTATACGATCCATGGCATAAATTAATGAAGTTATCAAAATTGATTTTTCTCTTTTATTGATTTCATTGTTATTAAATTTTGATTCAATATCTTCCCTAATATAACCAATCAATCGAGAATTGCTTGTATTAAAATACGTTTCTTTAAAATTGATAGAGAAATAATTATCTGTCTCACATTCAATCAAATTATAGTTGTTTATCAAATTTTGAATTTTCTCATGATCAAATTCTTCTGCAGAGAACCACGAATTGTATGCAATATAATTTGATTGAAGAATATCATTAACGATTATCGATGTATGAAGATCATTAAATGTCGCTGCCACATTACCCGTTCCAGCAAAAATATCTGCAAAGCTGTTGATTCCAACACATTCATCCAAAACAACTTTTTTAATAAAATCAATCAGTTTGGTTTTACTCCCTAAATATCTTCTATTTCTAATTGCTATCGTTTCCATACTGACTCCATTTCCATTTTAGGCATCTAATGCATCTATTATAACTTATGATATACCTAAATGAAAGCATAAAAAACTATAAAGTTGTTACAATATCTGTTTGATACCATTCACTGCTAATTCTTGGTGATAAAAATGCATTTTCAAAAATAGAGTAAAGTGAAGCATAATCTCGATTATTAAGAATAATTTGCTTTATATCTCTTCCATCTAATGTGATTATTTTAATTCTTGCATCTTCAAACCCTTCAACTTCATAATCTTTTTGTAGTCTAAATGTTTGCATGGTCTTCTTGCTCAATACAGAAGCAACGAAGACACAATAGTCATTAACATTCCCAGACTTTAGAAGCTGAGATTCAAGATGTCGGGTTACTGGTTCCCATTCCATTTGTCTTTGCGAATCTCTTTCACTCAGTGTAACTTCCAAAAGCATATTATGCCTTGGATAATTATCAGTGCCTTCATAAGTAAACACTAGATCTGCATTACCTCCGATGGCATGTGATTTAGGCAGATAATTCGCATCCAATGACAGTTTGAGAAAATCTTCTATAAAGCCGTTCCTACCGCTTTGCTTATACCAGATAATACCTATGATATACTCGAAACATGTCGATGGGGTTGCATCGTCTGTGACTAATTCCTTAATCCGTTCATCATTTCTATCAATAAATGAATCCATTAATTCAAGTAGTACTTCTTCTGGAAATTTTAGATCAATAAGCTCATTAAACTCTTGATTCCTCTTATTCTTTAAGAACAGCTCAATGTCTGTAATCTCAGGATCAATACCAAGCTTAATTTGAACACTACGATAAACATCAGTCTTGCTTTTATCCAAAACAGGATTAATATCCACTAATGATACATCATTAAGATAGTTAATTGTGTATTCTTCTTGATTTAGTAATGGTTCTTGAAGCAAATCATCAACTAAATCTTCAAAAAATGCTGAAGCTAAAGTTGTTAATGAAAATTGTTCTTGATTATACTTAATTATGTCTGTAAGCAAAAAATATCTTCTATTTAAATCAAAGTAATCCTCGAGAGTACTCTCCCATTTCATCGTATGCCATGCATAAAAGAACTTTTCCTTAAATGCATTATCCGTAGAACTATTAAAAAGTTCATTCTCATAAATTCTCTCAATAGAATCTGAATTAATTCTTCTGTTGTTAACTTTTAAGTATTTTCTCCACGAAACTTGCTGATTACTATTAATCTTCTTCAGCATTAAATGTAATCTCTTAGCTTTTGAGATTTTTGCTTCGACAGAATCAATATCTTTGTTTATGAACATATCAAAAAGACATTGATATACTGGAAATATAGGTTTGTCATATGAAGTAGATTTACGGTTAAATCCTATTGCTGTAATGGTATCTTCAGAAACATCTGGAGCACTAAGCAGCAGTTCTAAAGCTTCGTTATAATTTGACATGCTTGAGATCTTGTCAGCGATTATGGCATCGATAGAAACTTCGCCATTTCGTAGCTGTACAATTGTTTCCGAGGTATCAATAACATCAGATACGCTTAGACAAGTTGGTAATAAATATGTGAACTCTTGTCTACTGAGATATTCATGTTTTGTTACTAGGTATAGAAATGCCAGAAAGGGTTTAATTTTTATGTCATCTTCGTATATTTGCGTTTTAAGAAGTTGTTTTAAATAGACAAAGCTGTCTTTATCAATCTCAAAAAACTCATCATTTTGCCCTGCTTCTAGTTCACGTATAGATAAGATTTTATTCCCTATTTCAGTGAGTTTTCTTGAATCTCTTTCAACTAAACCTAGGTCTGCCAACGCAGATGTTAATTGTCTAGCATCCTTTGCTTTGTTCGGAGCTGTTCCTCTAATAAAGGGTTTACCGTCAATACTTTTAGTAGATAGTAGATCATAATACTTCTTCTGAAGATTAGGAGCCCACTGTTCATCAGGATAAAGCAAAAATAGCTCTTTGAGTGTATTTAGCTGAATTTCAATTTTGAGATTAAGATTACTTTCTCTAAATGTGGTGTTCCCAATTGTCCAAACATATTTCTTAAATGTCATATTAATCAACTCCCATTGTAAAAATTATATCAAATTCTCGCTTAAATCGAACATAAATAAGGGAATCAATCGTTAATTTTACATTTTTTTAGAACGAGGGTAGTTATGTTGCCATGTAATTCATCCATTTTCTAATCATGATATTTATTCTTTTGAATTTTTCTGATTTAGAATAGAGATTCACCTCATTTTTAATATTCGCTTTTTTATCTATTGTTAACTGTTTGAGAAGCAAAATCTCATCACATGTTATTTTTGAAATAAAAGAATAATAACTGCTTATTATTTTATTGTTATTAAAAACATGTTTCTCAATTATGTCTATCTTATCTAACCAAAATAATAACTCACTATCACCAGAGGATCGTGAACCAGAAGATCCAATGCGATCATACGATACTCCTTTGTATCCAATGAGCTTCATATTGTAGAATTCTAGTTTTTCTTGAAGTTCTTTTTCTTTTCTCATCGCTCTTCTAACATCATCAATCCACTTGTAAAAGGGTTCGTTTAATCCACGATTCGAATGATTCATTGGCTGTTTTCCTCCTGTGTTCAAATTGCTTTAAATTTGTTTGAACTGATTCCCTCATGAAAGCGAACTTATCTTCTATGGGTGGATTAGGGTTCTTAGAATACTTAACCACATAATCTACAGCTGATAAAACATCTTCAAAACCATACCCATGGATTAAATCTTCAAACAAGATATTAAATTTGATGATGTCAAGAGATGACTCATCGATGTATTTGTTTTTGATTAAAGAATTGGTAATAAAATGTAATTTAGGGAGGCCGTACGGCCCTTTATCTTCTTTATCCTCTTTATCAATTTTTCTTTCTTTTTTCTTTTCTTTTTCTTTTTGTGTACTTTTGTCAACATTAACTCGGTTATTGTCTGCATTAACTTGATTATTGCTACCAATAACGCCATTTGTGTTATCAATAACTCCATTATTGTCTACATTATTGTTTTTTGATGTTTTGTTAAAAATGCTTAGTTCCAACATCGTTTTTTCATCCAATAACCAGTATTTATCCTGCCCGGTATTCTTTCTTCTTCTGGTAGATAAAATGAACTGTTTTTGAATCGATTTTGATGTGATCACATCTTCCTTCAGTAGATCGTAGTTAAATAAACCCACTTTCCCACAATAGACAATGACCTCTTCGATGTCGATTGGGTTTGGTGTCCAGTTCGCGCCGATGCTTTTCATGAGGGTTCTTGCGAGTGATGAGATTGATTTTTCCAAATAGTATCCATTGGCGTATATCATCGAGAGCAACCTTATATAGATGATTTCACCTAAATAACCAAATGCGAGATTGAGATCTTGTATCTTTTCATCTTCAAAAATATTCACGTCGAGAGGAAAGTATTGTAAGCCTTGTTTGAATGGTCGTGCCATGAGTTATTCCTTTCCCTAGGTATAGTTAAAAATCGCCCAATAAGGGCTTTTACTAAATGATACTTGAAAGCCACTTCACGCATACTTGATACACTGTTCGCAGTATGTTGCCTTGTAGTTCACATGACTGTTCACAAGCATTACCGGTAAGTGTGAAGCAGCTAACAGTTGTCCTTACTTCATGTTTCTTAGAATGAATTCATCTAAGTGTTCTTGAGTCACTCGCCATTGGTTCCCAACCTTGAAAGCTTTGATTTTCTTGGTCTTGATATACTTTAAAAGTGTCGGTCTCTTGACCTGCAGTATCTCTTGAAGTTCATTAACGCTATAGACATTCTCATTTTTCTTTACGTTGTTTGTTTCCATCGTATTCTTTTAGTATCCTTTCGATGAATGTAATTCCGCCTTTATAGACGTATGTTTTGGTTGATTTAATAACTGTTCCACCCGATACCACTTTCGCTTCAACAACTCTGAAATACTTCTTATCACAGAAGTCTTGAAAAGGTATGTTCTGCTCATCTAAAACATGGGCAGTTCTTAGAATCTTTAATAAGACATCTCGACCGATATTCTTGAAGCGAATCACTTCATGAACCATATCTAGATCCACACAACTTGTAGTACCCAACAAGTTATCAATAGCTTTAATCTTTGGTGTATTCATTTTGAGTGTGGTTTCTAGGACATTCGCTCTTACTTTTAGTTCTTGAAACTCATCCAGGAACTCGATAATCTTATCCGGATTCTCAAAATCCTCAATCTGATAGATGCCATAACGGATGAGCTGAGGTAATACGGTTCGATACAACCAATCACCAATCACTTCTGCGTCTTTACGCTTGGATTGGAAGAATATGGTGGATAGGTGGTCTGCGGTAACAAAGAACATATTTTGATGTGTTTTATCGTGGGGAACGCTCACAAGCTTTATACTGGTGTCGTTCAGTTTGGTCCGGACTTCTGATACGCTTTTAATCTCAAACATGCGACAGAGATCCTTCAGGTTAAAGCAAGGTTCATCATCCACTATCGTGGCACGAACTTTGCCATAGGCATTGTGTTCAAACTCTCTAATCATAGGTTTTCCCTTCACTTTTTCTTTTTGGTAGTTTGGAATAGCGCTGTGCTTATCTGCCACTCAAGATGATTCTTAGCTTTGCTCAATCGGTGAGCATAAATCTTCGTGGTAGATATGTCTTTGTGGCGCATTAATTGCTGTGCTGCATCTAAATCTCCACCCAAGTCCAGCGCTAAAGAAGCTGCTGTATGCCTAAGGCTATGGGCAGAATACTTGGGATCATCAATCCCGATATCTCTAAGCATTTCTTTAACCACCATACTAATCATTCGTGTTCTCAGTCTTGTTCCCTGGTAGGGTTTCGTATGATTAATGAAAAGTGGTTTATATTCATCTTGTCGCTCGATCAAATATTCTTCAATCAAGCCATACACTTCTGGAGAGAGTTTGACATACGCATCTTTCTCATCGTGACCTTTACCCATGATGTATAACACCTTGGTTTCATCCACGAAGCTGATATCATCCACATCTGCTCTTTCCACTTCAATCGTTCTTAATCCGGTTGTTAATAATAGCGCGATCAGAGCATGATCTCTTTTTCCAATGATGCTCTTACTCGCATAGCGTTTAGCTCTGTTTAATAGTTTAATAGCCGCTTCAAGAGATAATGATTCTCTCTTAAAGTCGGATTCAATCTTCATACCTTTTACACCTTCAGCTGCATTGGGTCCAAATCCTTCAATGTAGTACCATCGATAAAATCCCCTTATGACTACAATGTGTTTTTGAACGGATGCAGCTCTTAGCCTGGACTTTAGTTGTTCACGATAAGCCATGACATCTTGCCTAGTTGGTAGGTTAGGCAAGCCATCAGCGAACTCAGCGAACTGGGCAAGCATCTTCCCATAGGATCGCTTGGTGTTTTCTTTGATATCGAATCTCTGTATATAAATATCGATGATCTCTCGAAAAAAGCCCTTGTCGTCCATTTTTATCCTTTCAATGGTTTGTTATTTTAGTAATGAGTTGTATAATCGGAATTGTAGAAGGGCGGTCGCTTTTCTACTGGCCAGGTTTGTACCCCAAATACAAGCTTGGCGTCTTTTTTTACTTCATCCGATTGAATTCGTTGTGTTTCTTTACATGTTCACTCTCGAGCTCTAGAAATTTGATCGCATCGATCTGCAGGACTCTGATGAGTTCTAATACGAGTGGTATCGGTAGTTTCTGACCCCTTCGGCCACTCTCTATTTGGTAATAGTAATAATGAGAGAGATTTAACATTCTGGATACTTCCTCCACGGATAAACCCAGATTGTTTCTGTGTTCAATAAGATAAAACCTTGGTAGCGGTGTGGCTCGGTCGCGATTCTGAACTTTCCCTGTTCCGTTGACAGGCATGTACTTTCCTCCTTTCATCAAATTCGATGGTGCCTTGATTATATGAGAAAGCAATCTATCAAAAAATAACTTGGAGAAGGGAAATCACAACAGCAACAAAAAGAGTTTTCAAATAGCAGAAAACCCTCATTTTTACGATTAAATTGATAGTTAATGTCATCAGTAACATTGACTTGTAAACATTTGTTGTGGTATCATTCTTGCGAAAATATACGAATGTGAAGAGGTGACCTCCATGGTTAAATTAAACACCGAAGATGATTTTAATAATTTGTTCATCTGTGAGAATCTAAAGCGTCTACGTATCTCACACAATTTATCAACAACCCAAG
>JBFLXS010000017.1 GCA_040755795.1 bacterium
TTTTGGGCAAGTCTCCTTGCCTCTTTCTTAGTAAGAATAACACAAGGAAGCTGGAAATTCAAGCAAAATTTTCATCCTCCTTTGTGCCCCGCAGGGGCATGACGGTTTCTCCTGAAAATAATCCGCAAGATTTTACCGCAGAGGACACAGATTGTTTTACTCCTTTTCATGGCATTTCAGGCATCTTTTAGCCTCGTTGACCGCCATTTCACGAGTAAATCCTAACTCTACTTCTTCAAATCCCCTTATGCGTTTTTCCTTTTCTAATGTAGGCATCAGGTGTCTTCTTCTTAACATCGCCTCTTCATCTTCCTCTAAAGGATGTCTGATGACTTCTTTACTTTCCTTCCCATTATTCAGGTATTTATCAATGGCTGTGGCGGCTCTATTACCGGCGGCAATTGCCTCAATGACCGTATCCGCTCCAGTAGTCGCATCACCTCCAGCAAAAACACCTGCCAAACTGGTGGCTTGCGTTTCTTTATCTACCTTTATCGTTTGCCATTTGGTCAGTTCTACCTTATCCTGTAGAAAATCAACATTAACCTCCTGCCCGATGGCTGAAATAACCATATCGACATCCACAACAAATTCTGAGTCTTTGATTGGCTCAGGAATCCTTCGACCACTTTTATCAAAAAAGTCGCTTAATTTCATTCTGAAGCATTCAATACCTTTGACCTTACCATTTTCAGAGATAATGCGTTTTGGGGCAGTCAAAATCTCTATTTTAATCCCTTCCTCTTGCGCATCTTCAATTTCCTGTGGAATAGCAGGCATCTCTTCTCTTGAGCGACGGTAAAGAACAGTTACATCCCTAACTCCAAGTCTAATGGCAACCCTTGCCGCATCAATAGCCGCATTACCACCACCGATGACGGCTATTTTTTCACCTAATTCAACTGGATTACCAAGATTAACATCCCGTAAGAATTGCAGAGCAGGTATGACCTTATTTGTCTCTTCTCCTTCAATTCCCATTTTTTTACTGATATGTGCTCCTACACCTATAAAAATAGCGTTGTAATCCCTAAGTAGGTCAGAAAACTCCACATCCTTACCAACTCTTGTTTCTGTTTTTATTTCTACACCTAATGCAGTAACATCAGATATTTCTATCTTTAGAATTCTCTTTGGTAATCGGTAATCGGGGATACCAACCGCCAGCATACCACCAGGTGTTTCTAATGCCTCAAATATGGTTATCTGATAACCTCGTCTTGCCAGATAATAGGCACAGGTTAATCCTGCTGGTCCTGCACCGATAATCGCCACTCTTTCTGTTCGATGAAATTCTAATTTTGGTCTATGTTTTCCCTTTTCCAATTCTATTTCGTGGTCAGCAACAAATCGTTTTAGTGCTCTAAGGGCTAATGCTTCATCAATCTCTATTCGTCTGCATTTAGTTTCACAGGGATGATGACAAACCCGACCACAAATCGAAGGGAAAGGATTACTTTCTTTAATCAGTTCTAATGCCTCCTCAAATCTTTCCTGGGCGATTAAAGCGACATAACTATGCACCTTGATGCCGGCAGGACAGGTATCTGTGCAGGGAGCGGTATAAAGTCCTTCACACACATGGGCAGGACATCGCTTTTCTTTGATATGGATGTCATATTCATCACGGAAATGTTCAATCGTAGAAAGCACTGGATTGGGAGCGGTTTGTCCCAGGCCACAAAGGGAAGAGTCCTTGATGATTTTAGCCATTTTTATCAAGGTATCTATATCTTCTTCTCTACCTTCTCCCCTGGTAATTCGAGTAACTATCTCCAGCATTCTTTTAGTGCCAATGCGGCAAGGGGTGCATTTACCACAAGATTCACTTTGCACAAATTCTAAGAAAAATCGAGCGATTTCAACCATACAATTAGTTTCATCCATAACAATCATACCGCCAGAACCCATCATCGCACCAGCCGCCACTAAGGTATCATAGTCTATTGGTAAATCTAACTCTTTAGATGTTAAACAACCACCTGAAGGACCACCCAATTGGACTGCCTTAAATTTCCTGCCTCTGGGGATACCGCCACCAATATCAAAAATCACCTCTCGCAACGTAGTTCCCATTGGCACTTCCACCAGGCCGGTGTTATTTATCTTACCGGCTAATGCAAATATCTTTGTGCCTTTAGATTTCTCAGTGCCAATTTGGGCATAATTTTCACCGCCGTTTAAAATGATATGTGGAACATTGGCAAATGTCTCGACATTGTTAATATTACTTGGCTTGCCCCAGAGTCCAGATTGAGCCGGGAATGGCGGTCTTGGTTTTGGCATACCGCGTTTGCCTTCAATCGAAGCCATTAAAGCCGTTTCTTCACCACAAACAAAAGCCCCTGCCCCTTCTTTAATCTTCAAATGGAAACTAAAATCTGTGCCTAAAATATTATCACCTAATAATCCTGATTCTTTTGCCTGGTCGCAGGCAAGGCGGATATTCTTGCTGGCTAAAGGATATTCTGCTCGCACATAGACATATCCTTGTGTTGACCCAATGGCATAGGCAGCTATGAGCATTCCTTCTAAAACAAGATGTGGATTACCTTCCATGAGTGCTCTATCCATAAAAGCCCCCGGGTCACCCTCATCCGCATTACAGATGAGATACTTCGGTTCACCTTCTGCTTTTCGGCAGAAACTCCATTTCAATCCAGTCGGAAAACCTCCCCCACCTCTACCACGCAAACCTGACTTCTTAACTTCCTCAATAACCTCATCAGGTGCCATAGAACTAAGAATTTTACTTAAAGCAGAATAGCCACCTCGCTCAATATAATGGTCAATCTGAGTGGGGTCAACTAAACCACTGTCTTTTAAAACTAATCTTTTTTGCTTTTTATAAAAAGGAATTTCCTGCTCATAAATAATCTTCTGACCGGTTAATGGCTCTTCATACAAAAGTCGCTCGATAATCTCACCTTTTATAATTGTAGCAGAAACTATTTCAACTACATCTTCAATGGCTACCCGTTGATATAAAATCCGTTGTGGCAGGATGACGACAATCGGCCCTCTTTCACAAAAACCAGGGCAACCAGTCCTTATGACATCTACATTATTCAATCCTTGTTTCTTAATTTGTTCTTGAAAGGCACTGATAACCCCTTCTGCCCCAAAGGCAAGACATCCTGTGCCACCACAAATAGTAATACTAATTTTGTTAGGGTCTCTATCTTTATTGATAGCCTCTCGATATGTGTTTAATTCTGCTATTGATTTTAACTTTGTCATATTAATTTTCTCCATTTCTGTAAGCATTCAGTGAAGTGGTTACACAAATGTCGTCAGTGTTCAACTATTCTTCCAACATTTTTTCTTTCATTATTTATTGCGGCATAGCTAAAAGCAAAAAAATAGTTTTTCCACAATTTATCAGATGAAGAAAACTGATTGTCAAAATAGAAGTAATCTACCAATGCTTCATATAACCTCATTAACTCTTTTAACCTTTTTCTATTCTTAACATCAGCGATAGTCAATTCTAAAAGTTCTAATGCACGGTCAATTGCCTTCTGGCTATATTCAATATTTTTATCTCTCCATGTAATTGCTCGTCCAACATCAGTTCCAATATTACCCATCTGTTCGAAGAAGGTTAATTCAAACCAGCGTCCTTGTGCTAATTGTTTATGTTGATACTTCATCTTTCCACCAGGTTATTAATGATTTTTATTATTTTTTTTCTTATCTCTGGGTTATTCACTCCACGACTACGATTTTCCTGTGATGGACGGAGGTTTATGAGGGAATCAAACTCAATCCATGATTCATCTTTAATCTCAGGATAAAGATTAATTCCCCAGAGATTTTGTTGTTTTGAGCCTGCTTTAATCAACAAAGCTTCCTCATCTGAATGAAGTTCACCTCCAAGCACCATAATTTCCTTATCTACATCAACCACAGCCTTTACTAAATTACCAAACATCTCCTGAGCCATATTATTTAGTTCAGCTATAGAAATCTTATTCCTGACAATTTTCATAAAAATATTCCACCTGTGCAATTAGAAATAAGCTGATTAAACAGATTTTTTTAGTAAGCGGATTAAACGGATTGAGCGGATTTTTTTTATTTCTTTTTCCGCTAAATCCGTTAAATCCGCTTACTAAATCCACCCGCTTACTATTAAAAATCTGCTTCCTTAATTTTCTACCTGCACAGGTCAAAAATATTTACCTGCCATCATTATATTGTTGAAGGATAGTAATTGCTTTTTGGGGATTCATTTTGCCAAAATAGTCTTTATTGACCATCATTACCGGTGATAGGGCGCAGGCACCCAGACAGGCAACTGTTTCAAAGGTGAACTTAAGGTCAGCAGATGTCTCTCCTTCTTTTAAACCCGTGATATGTTCAATTGTTGAAATAATCTTCTTTGCACCCTGGACGTGGCAGGCAGTTCCTCGACAGGCTCTAACGGTATATTTGCCATGTGGGGTTAAATAAAACTGAGAATAAAAGGTAACCACGCCATAAACCTTACTCAAAGGAATTTTTAACTCCTTACCAATTTGAATTAAGACATCCTTTGACAAATAGCCAAATGTATCCTGTGTTTCCTGCAAAACAGGGATTAATGCGCCGTCGGTATCTTTGTATTTTTTTAGTATTTCATTCAGTTTATCCACGAGCCCACCTACCTGCCAACACTTTGACTACATCAGATATAGAAAGTATTCCACTGGGGAAATACTTAGTTTCGCCACCTCTTTTCACCTCTTGCTGGATTATCAAACGATGGATGTTATTGTTACACATTAACTTACAAGCCTCTGTTAAACTATCTTCTCTACTAACTGTCATCGCCGGAGCAGTCATTATTTCACTAACCTTTATTTTGTCCAGTTCCTCATCGCTTTCTATCTCTTTACTTACCACCTTTGCCAGGTCTGTCTCTGATAGAACTCCGACTAATTCGCCTTCAATAGAAGTAACCGCCAGACCACTGACATCGTTATCCGCTAATATTTCTACTGCCTGCTTAACCGAGGCATCTTGTGGGATAGTAAAAATCCCCCGCGTCATAGCATCTTTTACCTTCAGGTTTTTCATTTTGTTTCCCTCCTTATATTTATACGGTTAATCCCTTCATATCTATCTACTTACTATTTTCATTTATCGTAACCGTTCACCGCACAGACACAGAGACGCAGAGAAGAAAATTAAAATTTATGGACGATAGGCTTAACATCCCTGATTTTCATCAGTGCAAGCTCTTGAGTCCAACAACATTAAACTTGTCTTCTCTGTTCCTCTGCGTCTCTGCGGTAAATTACCACCTGTCATGCTACCTGCAATTCAACTCCTTTGGTCCTAATCTCATAAATCAATGGCACCCAGGTATCTTCTTGAAGTGCAGTTGGAGTTAAGGGAACAGCCTCTAATCGTGGGTCTATCCGAGTGGCAAGACGAAATAAAAACATCTTTTCTTCAATTCTATCCTTGCCAAAATCCTCTGATACCACAGCGATATCTATATCACTATATTCTGTATATTTACCTGTTGCATAAGAACCATAAAGAATGACCTTGTTAGTTCTGATGTTCTCTTTTGCAAGAGCATCCGTGAATCTCTTTATTGATTCTAAAATTGACTGCTCAACCATTTGTAGACCTCTTTTATCTCTTTCATTTTCTGAGTAGTAAATTCCTTTGTGCATTTTTTGTAAAAGTCCATTTGATAATCAGGGTATCGTCCTTCAAAATGAAACTCCATAAATTCACCCAGTTTCTCTAATGTCTCTTCAGGAATATTTATTGTTAAGTTGTTAGCAAGTAACGGAAGAGAATGAATCCACGGTGCATGTTCTTTTTTATCTCTAACAAAGAGGCTTTTAAGTAACTTTTCCAGTGCTAAATGTCCCATAAAAAGGGCATAAGGGTATTTTTCTGCTTGATACATAGCTTCCGCTACACCTAAATCATATTCTGCCCCCTGCTTCCAATAATTGACAGCTTTCTCTACATTAAATTCCATTTTTCTTTCTCTTATTTACCTGCTGATTCTTTAATCAATTCCAGTGCGATTACCTGTCGTTGAATCTGATTAGTGCCTTCGTAGATTTGAGTAATTTTGGCATCTCGCATCATTTTTTCAACAGGATATTCCCGCATATAGCCATAACCACCAAATATCTGGACAACATCGGTGGTAACTTTCATCGCCACATCTGAAGCAAATAATTTACTCATAGCAGATGCTTTGGTGATATTCTTTTCGCCAGCATCAACCATCTTAGCGACGGTATAAACCAGTGCCCTGGCGGCCTCTACTTGAGTCGCCATATCGGCTAACATAAATTGTATGCCTTGAAATGAGGATATTGGTTGACCGAATTGAACTCGTTCTCTGGCATATCGGACAGCCAAATCCAATGCCCCTTGTGCAATTCCCACTGCCTGTGCCCCTACGCCAGGCCTTGATTTATCAAGTGTTCTCATCGCCACAATAAATCCCAATCCTTCTTTACCTAACAAATTTTCCTTTGGCACTTTACAATCCTGAAAGATTAACTCAGTCGTAGCAGAAGACCTGATGCCCATTTTTTTCTCTTTTTTACCAAAACTAAATCCTGGTGTGCCTTTTTCGACAATAATTGCTGATGCCCCTCGAGCACCTTTGGTTTTATCCGTCATCACAATAACCACATAGGTTTCTGCCTCACCACCATTAGTAATCCATTGTTTTGTGCCGTTAAGGATGTAGAAATCTCCATCAAGTATGGCAGTAGTTTGTATTCCAGAGGCATCACTACCGGCATTAGCCTCAGTTAAACCAAAGGCGGCTAACTTTTTGCCAGCGGCTAAATCAGGCAGGTATTTTTTCTTTTGCTCATCTGTTCCAAATAACAAGATTGGGAAAGTGCCCAGGGCAGAGGCGGCATAAGTCGTGGCAACACCACCACATACCTTACTTAATTCTTCAATTATCAAACATAATTCAAAGCAACCTGCCTCAAGTCCACCATATTCTTGCGGGATATAAATACCAAACAAATCTGATTGAGCTAATATCTTCATTAACTCATAGGGAAATTCTTCCTTTTCATCCAATTCTGCGGCTACGGGTCTTATTTTTTCTTGTGCTATTTGTTTAGCCAGATCTTTCATCATTATTTGCTCTTCGGTTAAAAAATAATTCATTTAATCATCTCCTTTTTAAAGAAGTAGAGAGTAGAAAGTAAAGAAGAAGGCTACTCTCTACCCTCTACTTCTTCTCCCTTAATCTGTTGCAAGGCAGAGAATGCGGCTTGTTGTTCTGCTCCTTTTTTACTTCTACCTCTTCCAATTCCCCATGTTTTACCTTTTACCATAACTGCTATTTCAAAAATCCGATTATGGTCCGGACCTTTTCTACTAATTACTTTATAAAGAGGCAGGATTTTAAATTTCTTTTGAGTAAATTCCTGGAAATCACTTTTATAATCTTGAACATGGACATTATCGCTAATTTTTTCAATTTCTTCCTCAAGTTGTGATAGGATAAAAGTCCGTGCTGGTTCCAATCCTGAATCTAAATAAATCGCTCCAATAACTGCCTCATAGGTATCAGCCAAAATAGAATGTCTATTTCTACCCCCGGTCATCTCTTCACCTTTACCCAGAAGTAGATATTTACCCAATTCTAAATGTTTAGCACACTTGGTCAATAGAGGTGTGCTGACGACTTTAGCTCTAATTTTGGCTAAATCCCCTTCCATATAATCAGGATATTTAAAATAGATATACTCACTGACTACAAGTCCTAAAACTACATCTCCTAAAAATTCCATTCGTTCATTTTGAAGGGTGCCATTATTTCTTTCTAATTCATAGGCGTAAGATGTATGAGTTAATGATTGATTAAAAATCTGGAGGTTTTTAAATTCTACACCCATTATCTCTTGTAATTTTTTAAGTTCTTGAATTCTATTTTCATCCATTTTTATACCTCTTAACTATTAAACTCACATTATGACCTCCAAAACCAAGAGAATTAGATAAAGCGATATCGATATTTTGAATTCTGGCTTGGTTTGGGACATAATCTAAATCACATTCAGGGTCTTTATATTCATAATTTATCGTTGGTGGGATAATTCCTCTTTCAATAGTTAAACAGCAGATAATAAATTCTACTGCTCCGGCAGCACCTAACATATGGCCGGTCATAGATTTGGTTGAACTAACAGGAACAGAATAGGCACAGTCACCAAAAACGGACTTAATGGCTTGAGTTTCACATTTGTCATTTAATAATGTAGAGGTGCCGTGTGCGTTTATGTAATCTATTTGTTGTGGGGTTAAGTTAGCATTTTGCAATGCTCGTTGCATTGCTTTTGCTGCCCCTTTTCCTTCAGGAGCAGGACAAGTAATATGGTAGGCATCACCCGTCATTCCATAGCCAATAATTTCAGCGTAAATATGTGCATTTCTTGCTTGAGCATGTTGTAAGGATTCTAAAATAATTATGCCCGCTCCTTCAGCCATAACAAATCCATCACGCAGTTTATCAAAAGGTCGAGAGGCTCTTTCAGGGTTATCATTTCGAGTAGATAGTGCTCTTGCCGAACTAAAACCCGCTAATCCTAAAGGGGTGACAGCCGCTTCTGCACCACCAGTTATCATAACTTCTGCTTCACCCCTTTCTATAATTCTATAGGCATCACCAATAGCATGAGCACCACTGGCGCATGCAGTTACAACTGCAGAATTAGGGCCTCTTGCTCCATATCTTATCGCTACTTTGCCTGAGGCAATGTCTATAATTAACATTGGAATAAGAAATGGAGTTATCCTTCTGGGACCTTTTGCTAATAAAACCTTATGTTCGTTTTCAATAGTTGCCAGTCCACCAATACCCGAACCGATATAAACCCCTATGCAGTCAGGATTTTCATTACCCGGTAAATCTATTTTGGCGTCCTCAACAGCTAATTTAGTGGCGGCAATAGCAAATTGCGCAAATCTATCCGTATGCCTTAAATCCTTTTTCTCCATATACAGATTTGGGTCAAAATCTGTTACCTCACCGGCAATCTGACACTCATAATCCTCAACAGGGAATAAAGTTATTCGTCTAACTCCATTTTTCCCGGCGACGACATTGTTCCAGAATTCCTCTTTCCCAATTCCAATAGGTGTAACCACACCCATTCCTGTTACTACAACTCGATTTTTAATATACGACTCCATTAAGCCCGCTCCTCAATGTAAGTTACTGCATCCCCAATAGTAAGGATTTTCTCAGCGTCTTCATCTGGAATCTCTATACCAAATTCCTCTTCAAAAGCCATCACCAACTCTACTGTATCCAGAGAATCTGCGCCTAAATCATCCACAAAGGATACTTCTGAAGTTACTTGTTCTTCATTTACTCCTAATTGGTCGATAATGATTTGTTTTACTCGTTCAAAAACTCCTTCTGCCATTTTATTTCATTCACCTCCTTTAATTTGGTAATTGGTAACTGGTGAATAGTAATGAGTTACCAGTTACCAATTACCAATTATAAGTTACTCTTCTTTCGTAAGGCTGCTAAGTCTTTCAATAAACACTGTTGCATCCTTCAAAGCCTCTTTTACAACAGGTGTCGAGCGTAGTGTCCCACGATAATATCCTCCAATGTGCAATTCATCATATAAAGCATCAAATTCTTTCATCAGTTTACCATTATGAACCCCACCATATTTTTTTAAAGCCTTTAAATACTCTTCTATTTTCTTAGGTAATTCATTTTTCCCAACATTCCTGCTTAATAAGAAATCATCCATTGCCCTTAACACACCAAGATACGCACACCCCATTGCCGTTTTTACATACTTCAGGTCTGTATAATAATTTCTTTCAATCGAAGACTTACTCAATATCTCCTTAGCATTTTCTATAAATCTCATTGCTTCTTTTCTTTTCATAATGACTTTCTTCATTATTTATAATCAGACAGAGTTCTGCAACAATAGGAAACTGTAGTTTTTAAGGTGGTATTTAAAACCTCTATTTTTATCAATTTCCTCCAAAGAGCAAAATGCAAAACTCGTTTATAGTTTATAGTTGATAGTTTATAGTCCTTCAACTATCAACAATACTAATGTGAACTTTTGGGTAATACTTACTATTTGAACTTTTGCGTTTTTTTAGGTGTAAGAAAGGAGAAATGGAGAAAATTGGGGAAAGGGGAAAAAGAATTTCATGTATAACTAACTATATTTCTTATACTTAGAGAAAAATACTTCTTTTTTCTTTTTTCCCTCTTTTCCGTTTTCCCTTATATACACAAGAGATTGAAATACAAAGTGTTAGCGAAAAACGCAAAAGTTTAGTTACTATAATATTGTTATATCTACTTAGAGAACGCTCTAATAGATTCATTCAATTGATAGTTAAATTTCTATCTGTTCTATGTTAAGTTTCGATTAATAAGTGCTATAACTTCCCCCTCCTTAATCCCCGCCAGCGGAGGACATCTGTCTCTACCCTCTGCTCTCTCGTCCCTTGCATCTTACCTTTTGTCTTCTACTATCTGCTATTTATCCGTGTTAATCTGTGGCTGAATAATTACTTTGAATATTCATAAGCACCTATGTCAACCCTCTTATTGATTATCCTTTCCTTCCCATCTTTGTCTTTCCTGGGAAGTTTTGGGGCTTTGTTTGAACCTCTGTCTATGCAAGGAGAGGATGGCTTTAGATGGAAATCGGTTTCGCTGATAAACTTTGGGTCTTTTTGAATGTCATTTGCTCCTAAATGGGATTTGTAGATGTAGTGTTCTGGCTCTTCTGTAGGCTGTGGGGGTTTAGGAGGAGCCAAACAATAATTCTGTGTCCCTCTAATCCCTGGACCATTGTCAAAAAAACAATTAAAGTCTCCTTTAATATCTGAATTTCGGATAATGATGCCACTTCTTGCCTTTATTTCTCCTTTTCTCTTTGCAATCACTTTTCCATTCTTTGCAATGAGATTGTTCGTAATAGTTGCATAAGAGTTTGCAAGAACAATTCCCCCTCGACTGTTTCCTACAATTGTATTGTTTGTAATAGTAAGATACCCCCCCCCCCCTCCTATAGCAGTCTTCCCTTCTAAGATAATATTGTTTGTAATGGTTAGAGAAGAGGAGTGTGAATAGAAAATATTTACACTATTTCTTGATATTGTATTATTAGTAATCGTTAAAGAAGATTCTGAGCAACTAATTCCAGATTTGTTGTCCAGGAGCATATTATTTGAAATAATTGAATCAGAATCGCAAAAGTCAACAGCATATCTATTCTTCGAAATGATATTTTTTATAATATTCGGAGAAGATTGCCAGGAGAAAATACCACTATCCTCATTCCCCTTTATCCTATTTTTCATAATTACAGGACTTGCTCCGTCGCAACAGAGTATTCCATTACCTCTATCTAAGAAGCCTTTTGCCCCGGTTATAGTAAAGCCGGTGATTGTCCCATTGGCAGATTTCCCTTTAAAGATAATGGTATTTCCATTTTTAAGATGGGAAGAGGTTATGATGCATTTGTCCGGGTTTATTCCTATCAGGCTAATCCCTTTTTTGATGGTAATACTCTCTTTATAAATGCCCGGGGCAACATAAATTCTATCCCCTGTCTTTGCCTTGTTCACTGCCTTCTGGATAGTTTTGTATTGGCTGGGGACATATAAATCTGCAGCATAAGCCCCTATACTTATACCTAAAAAAATCGATAGTATTAAATATTTAAACATCTTTTTCATCTGAAAAATACCTTTATGATATTATATTTCTCGCAAAGGCGCAAAGCTCGCAAAGATTACAATTTATTTACAATCCTGGTAATCCCATCCTTAATTAATTCAACATTGAAATTAATCAATAATCCAAGTTTCATCCCTGTTAATTTTAAATAAGTTAAAAGTTGTTTTTTGTGAACAGGCATAATATTTTCTACAGACTTTAATTCAATTATTACCTTTCTTTCTACAATTATATCTACTCTAAAGCCTATATCCATCTTAAGATTCTCATATATCACAGGTATTTCAACCTGTCTTTCGCACATTAGATTATGTTTTGTTAATTCATAAAACAAAACTTCTTCATAAACAGATTCTAACAACCCAGGACCTAATTCTTTATGAATTTTTAAACAACTATCAACAATAATTCTGGATAATTCATTTTCATTCATTATTACTTTGCGTCCTTGGCGCCTTTGCGAGATTACTAATCTGTCTTCTGTCCTCTACTTTATCACCCCTATCTTTCCTATTTTCTTGCCGCCTTTACCTGTAATGCAATAGATATAGATACCTGAGGCAATTCTTTTGCTTTTGACATCCCATCTTTGAGGATTTTTAGTTACATCAATCCTGTCTATTTCCTCACCGGCTATGGTGTAAATTTTTATTGTTGAACCCTCGCTTACATTGGCAAAGTAAATATCGCCTTCACCCCTCCATGGATTTGGATAGGCAAAGGCACTTTGGTTATCCGGGGCAAAACCAGAAACGCCTATTAGATTAAATATCGCTATGGCATAATTCCCATTGGCATCCCTGACGGTAATTGTTTTTATGCCCGATGGTTGGTTATCTACAAAAAATGTTGTCGCAAATGTGCCATTTTCATTGGAGGTCGTAGTGGTTATGGTTAAATGCGTTCCAAAGTCAATCGAGACCTTGGTATCAGGAGAAAAATTTTCTCCTTCTATGGTAACCAGACTTCCGATAGAACCAGAGTTTGGATTAACCTTTATCATCGATGAAAGAACCTCAAATACTTTACTCTCGTTTGATGGTAGATAATTAAATCCATCACCTTGAAATTCAATATTTATGGTGTATGTTCCGGGGGATAAGGTATTTGCATATTCCCTTGCAATTCCATCTGCCTGTGTGGTTGAAGTATATGTTTCATTGTTTATCTTGAAAATAACAGGTTGATATGGAACAATTTTCCCTTCTTCTGTGGTAACTTTTGCTTTTAGACTTATGATTTTTCCCTGAAAGACCTTTGTATCTCCCAGATAATCAATTCTTGTGTGATAAGGAATAACCGAGATAATGGCATTAGTTGGTGTTTTTTCAGGAACGCTGGGGAAAAATACAGTGGCATAGTTTGAAATTACTGTTCCTGGCATTGCATTATCTTTTATTTTGATATTCATTGTAAATTTTGCTCCACAATCTGGCAATATCTCTCCTCCATTATCTAAAAATACACTCACCAGCCTTGTATTTTGGTTGTATGTCCAATCAAAATTAGCTGGAGATTCATTATTACTCGCATCAATCCTTTTGAAATCTTTTACCTCTAATGTATTATCATTCAGGTTTTCATTCAGGACATCTGTCATATAGACACCATAGGCAGTTCCAGAACCTTCATTTTCACATTCTACGGTATAGGTTAAAAGTTCACCCGCAGATACATATCCTTCCTTTCCATACTTGGCATTGGGGTCATGGGCAGTAATAACCTTTGATTTTTTCTGGGATTTGCTACGGGATTTTTCTTGAAGGTATTGATTGCGAATATCTTCTATTGTGAGACTGAAATCATTTTTGTGCTGTTTAATCGCCCATTCAATATTCTCCTCAAATGTTTTCTTTACTCCTGGGTTATTAAGAGCCGTTTTTATTGCTTCAGCCAGTGGTTTTCCTTCAATAAAAATCTTTTCTATAATATTTGCACAGGCATCAAGAACAGATTTGCCATCGTATGTCCTGGAATAGTATTCATAATCTTCTTGCGATATATAATCATTTTCTGTAAGCCATGTTAGGAAGGCATCCATCTGCTTATTATCCTGATATATATCATAGCAATCTTCGGCGGTTTCTATAGTTTTATATACCTTCTTTCCACCTTTTATAACCCATCTTCCTTTTTTCTTTTTTGCTATTTTGTGAAGGTTTTTCAATCCTGCTTCTTCTATTGTGAATACACAGGTTACCGTGACTGTATTTCCCTCTTCAATCCATTGGATTTCTGGTAACATTTCTTCATCTGTGTCTTCTATTGAGAGATTCATCTCCAGGGTTCCGCTTCCAGAAGAAGAGGATACATCAATTAGAGCAGTAGTGGATACAGAGGAGGCAGAAGTGAGATGATAATCTATCGTTACAGTAGGATCGATGTAAGGGATTATTTCTTCTATGGGAAGGATTGTAATATGTTCTAATATAGTACCTTGTTCCAATCCCCATAAGACCTTTTCTTGCAAGGAAAGATAAGTAAAGGATTTTGGAGGAAGATTATCAACATGCCAGGTAATTTCATGGGATACAGGATTATACTTTCCATTTCCTGTATTTGAGATGTATTCTACTTCATCGGGCATCTTTGTAATGACAACGACATTGCTGGCAGAATCTAATCCATCATTTTTCAGGTTTATTAAATAGCTAATAATTTGACCTGGGCTTACCCTACCAGGTCCCCAGATTTCAACATCTACATCTGCTTTAGCAGGCAAACCATAATCTACCTGGATTATTGAGACTAATAAACCTTCTGACTCATTTATACTACCTAATATCAAACCATATAATGGTTGTTTAAAAATACCTTCAAGCCTCCTATCTTGAACATAGGTATATCCCTCACCAAAACCATACGCTGAGGTATAAGAGATTATGGCAAATCCTTCATCATTATAAGGATTATTGGTATCATCTATTTTTACCATTGTTGCCACCAAAGAAATTGTGCCTAAGTCAGCATCTATTTGGCAATAATGCATTTTAGTCGCAGGATATTCTTCTTCCTCCATTGAGGTTATATTCCCTCCAAAACCTGCCTCTTGACTAATGATACTCTGGTTTTCTATTTCAAGACAAGTCACTGTGCCATAATATGTCTGCGAACCCAAAACCGCCTCTATTATTCCAAATCCTCCTTCCAGAACACCATTTAGGTGTATCTTGCCCTCTTTTTGATAAAGCGAACCTTTTATTAAATATGAACTCTCCCCAAGTATAAGTTTGCTTTTAAAAAAGCCATTATTAGCAAAACGACCTGCTTGAATAATTATCTCTTCAAAGTCTTCAAAACTGATATCCTCGGTTGTATTTTCCAGCATCAGTATTTTCTTATTTATCGTTTCAGCAAAAGTAGTCTGCGTTGAGTAAGACAAAGTCCCCAAAGATGAAATTATTCCTTCCTGTTGCATACTTTGATATTCATAGGCGCCTATATCTATAATACCGTTAACAAAACGAGGATTTCCATCTTTGTCCGTTGTAATAGTACCTATGGCTGTGTTTGAACCTGCATCTATACAGGGAGATAGGGGTTGAAGGTGAAAATTACCATTACTGATGAATTGAGGATTGTAGGAGATGTCGTTTGGTCCTGCAGAGCATCCAGAATAACTATTGTTGCCACTTTGACCATTACCCCAAACACAATTGTAATTGATTTGAGGAGATGAATTATCCGATAAAATTCCAAAATATTCATCGCTCGTTCTTCCATTTTCAGTAATGATATTGTTGGTGATGACTGGAGATGAGAATCTACAAGAAATGCCATAAAAAGTATTCCTTGATATAGTGTTATTGATAATTTGTGGGGAAGAGGAGGAGCAGAAGATACCATTCCAATTATTCTTTGATATTATGTTATTGACGATATGTGGGGAGGAAGAGGAATAACATGAAATGCCAACTTCTCCATTCTCTGATATTGTATTATTGGTGATGGTTGGAGAGGATTCATTGTCGCAGTAAATGCCAACCCAATTATTACCTGATATTGTATTATTTGTGATAATTGGGGAGGAGTTGTAACAGAAGAGGCTAACATCTCCATTCTCTGATATTGTATTGTTAATGATGATTGGGGAAGAGTAGTAGCAGGAGATGCCACATACAGTGTGCCCTGAGATGGTGTTATTTATGATGGTTGGGTTTGCACCATTCAGGCAATATATTCCGTTGCCAGTGTTATAAAACCCGCCTCTACTTGCCCGAGTTAGTGGAAAATCTGTTATTGTCATCTCCCCGGTTACTGTAAAACCCGTAATGGTCCCATTTGCATTTTCTCCATCAAAGGTAACGGTATTTGTATTGCCTAAACTTATGGCTGTAATTGTGCAAATATTTGCACCCCCTCCCACCAGGGCAATACTTTTGTTGATATAGACTGCCTCATTGTAAGTTCCAGTTCCAACATAAATGGTATCCCCAGTTGTTGCGGCATTTACGGCAGTCTGAATAGTTGTATATGACCCTGGCACATACAAATCAGCCGCATAAGCCCCTATATTTATACCTAAAATAATACCTACTGTTAAATATTTAAGAATCTTTCTCATGTGAATACTTTTCATTTTTTTTCACTGCCCAGATACGGAGATGCAGAGAAAAAATTAAAATCTATTTGCTATACGCTTAATTCCATCTTTTAGAACAGAAAGATTGGTGGTGTCTGACAATAGCTACAATTTTTTTAAACCACAAAGATCACAAAGGGTTTCACAAAGAACTCAAAGATTTTTGAGAGAATAAATTTTTCCTTTATTTCTTTGTGCTCTTTGTGTCTTCTTTGTGCACTTTGTGGTTAATTTCAGACACCACCGAAAGATTAAAATTGATATAACTATTCAGCCACGGATGGACACGGCTGAAACAGTGAAAATTCGTAATCCGTGTCCGTAATTAGGCTCACGGTTGAAGGCAAATTTAGGTATAGTGCCTCGTGTCTCCTCTCCTTCTCCATTTCTCCGTTTTCCTCTTTTCTCATCTGTCCTCTGACCTCTGTATTTATCTGTGCTAATCTGTGTTAATCAGTGGCTGAATAGTTACAATATTTTAAAGATTTTCTTTCCATACTTTTTGCCCTCCGAGTTCTGTCTTCTATCCTACATCGCCATCCCACCGTCAACTACAATCACCTGACCGGTGATATAAGATGCAGATGGTGAGACTAAAAATCCAACTGCATTAGCAATATCTTCAGGCTTACCATATCTTGCCAGTGGTATATGGTCTAAATATTGTTTTTTAACCTCATCAGATAATTTAGCAGTCATTTCTGTCTCTATAAATCCTGGGGCTACCGCATTAACATTTATCCCTCTTTTTGCTAGCTCTCGAGCCACTGATTTAGTCAATCCAATAACCCCGGATTTAGATGCCGAATAATTAACCTGACCGATATTTCCTTGTAGTCCTACGGTAGATGAGATATTAACTATTTTGCCTTCTCGTTGTTTAATCATCACCTTCGCTACTTCTTTAGTGCAGTTAAAAGACCCGGTTAGATTAACATCTAAAACCGCTTTAAAATCTTCACAGGACATACGAATAAGAAGTGTATCTTTTGTTATCCCGGCGTTATTAATAAGTATATTAATCTTGCTAAATTTGTCAAGCACATTTTTTACCATTTTTTCAACTTGCAAATTATCAGCCACATTAACCTTGAGACTCAATGTTTGAACATTAAATTTTTGTTTTAACTCATCAGCGGTCGCATTTGCCTGGTCAGAATTTATATCCACGACTACAATCGAGGCGCCTGCATCGGCTAATGTCTCACAAATAGCCTTACCAATTCCCCTTGCTCCGCCAGTAACAATCGCTACCTGGTCTAATAAAATTCTTTCACACATTTTCTTTCACCTTCTTTCGCTTAAAAATCGGTTTATAGTTTATAGTTGATAGTTTATGGTTGATAGTTTATGGTTGATAACGATTGTGATTTTGAAAGTTTAGAAAGCATCTTTGCTATATACTCTGAATCATTATAAAGTTCATTAAATAAATCATTTGTTAAATAATTATTATCTAAAGCAATAAATAATTGAGATATTGTTTCATACAATGAACCGATAGAAATTTGGAGATATCGCTTAAAGTCAGTTTTACTAAATCTACTACTACCTTCAGCTATAGATGAAAGAATAGATACAGCACTTTTCCTCGTATGTTGAATTAATCCAAATTGCTCTTGTTTTGGATAAAATGAGGTAATTTCATAAATCCTTTTTACAAATTTTCTTGTTTTCTGCCAAACTTCAAGTTTCTCAAAACTATACATCTTCTCCTCACATCAACTCTCAACTATCAACTAAAACTATCCATATTCTCAACATTTTTAACCTCTACGGCTGAATCTATCCTTCTAATTAATCCTTTCAAAACCTTTCCTGGTCCTATTTCAATAAAGGTATTTATCCCTTCGTTTATCATAAATCTCACACTATCTTCCCATAGTACCGGGCAGGCAATCTGCTTTGTTAGAGATACCCTTATTTCATCCGGGTCAATTACTGGTTTTGCAGTAACATTGGCAATAATAGGTAGTTGTGGAGTTTTAATCTCTACCGCAGACAATGCCCTGGCTAATTTTTCTTGAGCAGGTAACATATAACTTGAATGGAAGGCACCGTTTACGGCTAATGGAATTGCCTTTTTTGCCCCTGCTGACATTGCTTTTTGAGCGGCTTTTTCCAGATAGTCCTTCATTCCAGAGATGACAATCTGCCCCGGGCAGTTAATATTGGCTATCTCTACGGATTCCTCCATGCAAATTTGCTCTACCTCAATCCTTTCCAATCCGAGGATAGCCATCATTCCTGTTGGATGTCTTTCTGCCTGCTCCTGCATAAATTGTGCCCTTTTCTGAACGATGCACACCGCCTCTTTAAATTCTATACCCCCAGCGGCAACTAAGGCACTGTATTCCCCCAGACTATGGCCAGCCAGGTAAACAGTCAGTTGGCAATAAGCAGTAGGCACTAAGATTTCTTTTAATACTTGTAGACAAGCGATGCTGGTGGTTAATATTGCAGGCTGAGAATATTGGGTTTGCGATAGTTTTTCAATCACACCTTCAAAACATAACTTTGTCTGGGGATAACCTAAGACCGCATCTGCCTGGTCAAAAATTTCCTTTGCAGATTTAAAATTCTGATAAAATTCATAACCCATTCCTACATATTGTGAGCCCTGGCCTGGGAAAACATACGCTATCTTTTTCACTTATCATCCTTATTCTGAAAAATCGGTTTATAGTTTATAGTCCTTCAACTATCAACTATCTACCATCTAGTGTCGTGTTGAACAAATAACGCACGGAACTTGATTCTGGTAACTGGTGATTGGTAACTGGTAATTAAATACCGTTCGGCTGAGGTAATCGGTCAGTTATTGGTGGGAGAAAGGCATAAAGATTAAATTTCTCGCTAAGGCGCAAAGAACTCACAGGAATAAATTATAATCTTTGCGAACTTTGCGTCTTTGCGAGAGAAAATTTCTATTTAGTTTTTACCACTGATAACTGAGGGATTACCGGCTGAGCTCAGGACGAAACTATTTAACCAATTACCAGTTACCAATTACCAGTTACCAATTACCAATTACCAATTACCAGTTACCAATTACCAGTTACCAATTACCAGTTACCAATTACCAGTTACCAATTACCAGTTACCAATTACCAGTTACCAATTATCCGTTTGCAGGTTATGAAATCTGATGATAGTCCGTGCAAAACTTACTCAACACGACACTAGGATCAACCATTTTAAAATCGAATAACCGTTCCTGCCCAACAAAGTCCGCCACCAAAAGAGCTTAATAAAACAATATCGCCCTTTTTTATTCTACCTTGTTTTTTTGCTTCATCGATAGAGACAGCCGTAGAAGCCGCAGACATATTACCATATTTATGTAAATTCACAAAAACTTTGTCTGGCCCAATATGAAGTCGTTTATCAACAGCCTCAATGATACGAATATTAGCCTGATGTGGGATGAATAAATCTACCTCACTAACATCTAAATGAGCCAGATGTAATGCCTTTCTTGCAGATTTACACATTGCATCAACGGCATATTTGAATACCTCTCTACCATTCATTTTGATATAATGGAGTTTTTCGTCTATAATTTTTTGAGAGATAGGGTTTCTGCTGCCACCACCAGGAATTTGCAATTTATCAGTTTTGGAACCATCACTTCCTAAGTAACTACTAAGGATTCCAGTTTCTTTTCGGACTGGTTGTAACACGACTGCTCCAGCCCCATCACCAAATAAAACACAGGTATTACGGTCTGCCCAATCGGTAATTTTACTAAGGCAATCTGTGGCAATAACCAAAACAGTCTTATAAGTATGGGTAGCAATCAGATTTTTGGCTAATTCTAAGGCATAACTAAACCCGGCACAGGCGGCGGATAAATCAAAACAGGCGGCATGAATCGCCCCTATTTTATGCTGAATAAAACAAGCAGTAGATGGAAAAAGCATATCCGGGGTAACGGTGGCGACAATAATCATATCTACCTTTGAAGGATGAACTTTTGCATCTTCCAGAGCGGCTAATGCGGCTGGAACTGCTAAATCCGAAGATGCCTGATTATCTTCAGCAATCCGTCGCTCACTTATGCCACTCCTTGTTCGTATCCACTCATCTGAAGTATCAACCATTTTCTCGAGGTCAAAATTAGTCAATACTTTAGAAGGTGTATAAGAACCTGTGCCAACTATACCTACTGCCCTTAATTCATCTTTTTTCATCTATCCTTCTTTAATTCCTTTTTCGATATGAAGATTGACTTGATGGTTAATAAATTCGCATGCTACCCTTATTCCATTCTTTACTGCCTTAGGAGAAGAAGCACCATGACAAATAATACACACACCATCTATGCCTAAAAGTGGTGCTCCGCCATATTCTGAATAATCAACTAATTTTTTAAATTTTTTAAATGCGGGTTTAGAAAGAAAAGCACCAATCTTCAAACTGAGATTTTTAGATAATTCCTGTTTTAAAAAGTTAATTATCATTTCGGCTAAACTTTCACCAAATTTTAAAACTACATTACCCACAAATCCATCACAGACAATTACATCTACCGTGCCATTTATAATATCTCTTCCTTCAACATTCCCGACAAAATTCAGAGAAGATTGTTTTAGCAGGTTAAATGTCTGAGAAGTAAGTGCATTTCCTTTACCTTCTTCTTCCCCAATACTTAAAAGTCCTATTTTAGGATTGGGCTTTCCCATAATATCTTTGGCATAAACATTACCCATTATGGCAAATTGTAAGAGGTGTTGTGGTTTGCAGTCAACATTAGCGCCTACATCAAGAAGTATGGATGCTCCGGATAAAGTCGGAATAAGTGTTGCAATTGCAGGTCTAAAAATACCTTTTAATCTGCCAGGATACATTAAAGCACCTGCCATTACCGCGCCAGTATTACCTGCTGAAATAAAGGCATCTACCTCACCTTGTTTTAATGCCTTTATCGCGACAACAATTGAAGAATCTTTTTTAGTTTTAACTGCTTGTGCCGGAGATTCATGCATTTCAATAATTTCTTTTGTATCCCTGATGACAATTGGTAGTCCCTTTGTTTGATAACGAGTCAATTCATTAGTAATTGCCTTTTCCGGACCAAATAATGTTATTTGAGTTACTTCTTTTAACTCATTCAATGCCTCAACCACACCAGCTACAATAGACTGTGGTGCATGGTCTCCGCCCATAGCATCAACTGCAATACGCATTTTATTTCTTCTTTTCCTCTATTGTTAATACAACGCGGCCGTTGTAAAAACCACAATTTAAACAAACACGATGAGGTAATTTGGGTTGTCCACATTGGGAACAGGTAGAAATATCTACTGGTGTTATCTTCCAATGGCTTCTTCTTTTATCTCGTTTTGCCTTTGATGTTTGTCGTTTTGGATTAGCCATTTTTTAAAACCTCCTTAATTTTGGTAAATGGTAATTGGTGAATGGTAATTAGTTACCAGTTACCAATTACCAGTTACCAGTTACCAATTACCAGTTACCAATTACCAATTACCAGTTACCAATTACCAATTACCAGTTACCAATTACCAGTTACCAATTACCAGTTACCAATTACCAATTACCAATTACCAGTTACCAATTACCAGTTACCAATTACCAGTTACCAATTAACCGATTATTTACTTTTAATTTCGTGAAGCCCTATTTGGTAAATGGTAATTAGTTATCATTACAGATACATATAGTTTTATTCAAATTTACGCCGCAATGACTACAGAATCCCTGACAGCTTTCTTGACAAATTGGTTTTATCGGTAACGATAATATTATTTGCTCTCGAATTTGTTCCATTAAATTAATATTATCCTGGCGATAAAAAATCCTTTCTATGTCCTCTACTTGTAATTCTCCTCCATAATCTTCTGTTTTTTCACCTATGGTTTCGTATAAATCTATTTTAAAATCCCGGTTTAATTTAAAATTAAAATCTTCAAGACAACGACTGCATTGAAGCAGGACATCAACTTTTAAACTACCTCTAAGTCTAATACTCTCACCGATATTAACTAAATGGAATTTAATAGAAATAGGGGAGGTAAGTTTTATGTCTTCAATTGTGTCAAGAGATTCATCTTGTTCAATGAAAAGTTCACTACCGATATTTTGTTTTATTTTAGAGATATCAACATTAACTAAATCAACCATTTTTTATGATGTTATCTCCAATTCAGATTTAATTTCCAGAGCCGTTACAAGTGATGGATCAATAATATGAAAACCACCTGGTCGTAAACTGTGAAAAACAATGGTATGTCCATCCGGTGCGATTGCAAGGAATTCAGGATGCTCTACAGGTATTTTTTGACCATCAGCTAAATGAATTATAAACGGATGAAATGGTCTTGCATTATGTATCTGACGAATTTCTACTATTTCCATCACAAACTCTCCTTTTTAGTAAGCGTTCAGGTGGTGTAACAAAAGGAGATGTGGAGATTAAGGAGATAGGGAGATATTATTAAAAAAATTGAAATTAATAGAAACTAATAGAAATTTATGGAAATTTGTTGTTTTCCACAATCAATTTCTAGTGTCGCGTTGACTAAGTTTTGCACGGGGTATCATCAGATTTCATAACCTGCAAACGGATAATTGGTAACTGGTAATTGGTAACTGGTAATTGGTTAAATAGTTTCGTCCTGAGCTCAGCCGAACGGTATTTAATTACCATTTACCAATCACCAGTTACCAGAATCAAATTCCGTGCGTTATTTGTTCAACACGACACTAGCTATTTCTATAAATTTCAATCTATTTCTATTATCTTATCTCCATATCGCCCTTATCTCCTTATCCCCTTTCTTACACTTTTGATATATAGCCTGAACGGTTACCCTTTTTATTTGGAAAATTAAGAATTGGTAACTGGTTGCCACTTATTACCCAATCAGGAATGTATCATACACTATTTTTATTTTTATGTCAAGGGAATTTTTTGAATGATAGATTTAGTCATCTGGGAGGTTGTTGAGGAACCGCCTAAATCATAGGTAAGAGTTTTCCCTTCTTTAATCACCAAACTTACTGCGTTAACAATTTTCTTAGATGCTTCTTTCTCTCCTAAATATTCAAGCATCATTGCCCCTGAGAGAATACAAGCACAGGGATTGACTTTATCCTGGCCGGCATATTTAGGTACCGAGCCATGGACAGGCTCAAAAACTGCCAGATTGTATCCCATATTTGCCGAAGGGGCTAATCCTAATCCGCCGATTAAACCTGCACATAAATCAGAAAGAATATCTCCAAACAGATTAGTCGTAACCAGGACATCATATTCCTCTGGTTTTTTCACCAATTGCATAGCCATATTATCTACAATTTTATCTTCAAACGCTATCTGGGGATATTGTTTTGCTACTTCTCTTGCCGTTTCTAAAAATAACCCACAGGTAACCTTTAAAATATTAGCTTTATGAATACAGGTAACCTTTTTGCGGTTATGGGCGATGGCATATTCAAAGGCAAATTTGACAATTCGTTCACTGGCTTTTTTTGAAATCATCCGAATACTTTCACCAATAGTTTTCTCCTGGTCAATGAAATGTTCGATTCCAGAATATAATCCTTGTGTATTTTCTCTAATCATCACCAGGTCGATATTTTCATATCGGCTGGGAGCTCCAACAAAAGAAACAGCTGGCCTAACCCCAGCATAGAGATTTAGTTCTTGTCTTAAAGCAACATTAACACTTCTAAATCCATAACCAACTGGGGTAGAAGTAGGTCCTTTTATGGCTACTTTGTTTTTTTTAATCGAGTCTAAAACCGCGGCAGGTAAAGGTGTTTTTTCTTTCTCTAAAGCACACTCACCGGCTAAAACCGTTTCAAACTTAATGTCAACACCAGTGGCAGACACCACATTCACCATTGCCTCGGTTATTTCTGGTCCTATCCCATCACCTGGGATTAAAGTTACTGTATACATTTGTTCCTCCTGAAATGGGTTAATACTGCATATCCATTCCGCCAATAACTATCCCGCCACCGGCATGAGCTCCTTTAAGTCCCAGTCTTAAATCATCAGGATAAGGTGTGGCAGAAAGTGCCTCTTCTATTGTCACCAACCCAATATTAACCACTTTAGCAATAGCCTGATTTAAACTTTGCATCTGCCAATAGGTTGTGGAAGATTCAATCACCTTACGGATACCGGATGTATTTCCTTTTTCGATTAAATCCTTGATTAAGGGTGAATTAATCATAATTTCAACTGCGGCAATTCTACCTTTTTCATCTTTTCTCCGCAATAATCTTTGAGAAACGACACCCAGTAAAGTCAGAGATAATTGAATTCTAACCTGGGTTTGCTGAGAAGTCGGAAAAACATCAATGATACGGTCGATTGTTTGTGTGGCATCATTAGTGTGAAGTGTTGATAAAACCAGATGACCGGTTTCAGCGGCACTCAGCGCGGTAGACATTGTCTCAATATCGCGCATCTCACCGATTAAAAGCACATCCGGGTCCTGACGAAGTGCTCGCCGTAATGCCTCACGAAAACTTTTCGTATCAACATCTAATTCGCGTTGGTCAATCGTGCTTTTATCATCACGATGTAAAAATTCTATTGGGTCTTCTATGGTAATTATGTGGCAATTACGATTTTTATTAATGAAACCCACCATTGCCGCTAATGTTGTGGATTTTCCACTTCCAGTAGGCCCGGTAACTAATATCAACCCTTGTGGTTTGGCAACTAAATTTTTTATAACAGGTGGTAAGCCTAATTGCTCAACAGTCGGAATATCGTAAGGAACAGCTCGAATAATACAACCTATCACACCACGCTGTTTAAACACATTTACCCTGAATCGAGCCACACCTGGTAAACTGTATGAAAAATCGATATCCAGATTCTCTACGAATTTCTTAATCTGCTCCTGATTCATCATACTATAAACTAAATTCATCACATCCTCAGGACCAAGTTTTGGTAAATCAGTTGGGGTTAATATGCCCGCAATTCTAATAAGTGGAGGTCTGGCTACCTTTAAATATAAATCAGATGCGTGTCGTTCTACTAACATCTTTAATAATTCTGGCATCTTTAACATTGTTTTTAATTCTCCCGCCTTAATTCATAGATTCTTTTTGATATTATAACTATGAAGGTAATCAATCCCACCGTAATTAAATCATATCCCATACTAATTAAGCTGATAAACGAAACTGTATCTCCTAAAGTTTGATGTTCACTACCACACCAAAAGGTAACTGGAGATATAAAATACTGTTTTGAAAATGGATATAATAACATTATCCCTTTTGGAGGTATTGTATCAAAAGTAAAGTAATCTATTAAATTATGTAATCCAAGACACCACAATGTAATTATTCCTAATCTTTGACCACCAGTCAACCAGGCAATTAAACTTAAAATAAGCATAAATATTATTGAATGAGTGACCTGATGATGGTAAAGAGGACTCCATTTAATTCCATTGGTTGTAATACAAAAAAAATCAATATCTGGCAAATTTGAGACAATTAAGCAATATAAGATAAGTAACCTATTATTAATGGTATTTTTGTTTTTAGAAACTAAATAAACATTTATTCCAGTTAAAGAATGAGCGATAGGAGTTGACATAAATAGTTACCTCTCTTCATCTTTTACTGGTAATATTTTCGGGCTAAGAAGATTAACAATTGCTTGAGCGAATTTTTCTGCCGACTGGGGTCCATTAGCCGTGATGATATTCTCATCTATGACTACATCTTTACCACTATAGTTTGCTCCTTTTTCCTTTAATCTATCTGCTTCGGTAAAGAATACAGTGGCACTTTTTCCCTTTAAGACACCAGCGTTAGCCAGGGTTACTGGTGCGATGCATATTGCGGCTAAAATCTTATTTTGAGATATTGCCTCGAGAATAAGATGATGTGCAGTTTTATCTTCCCAATATTCAGATGAACCTGTGCCGCCGACAAAAACAATGGCATCATAATCTTCAACCTTAACCTTTGTCAAAAGTATATCTGGTGTAACCTTTGCTCCAAGCATTCCAATGCTTACCTGTAGTGATGAACAAGCAGTTACTATTTCTATTCCATAAGATTTTAAAATATCAGATGGCACCAGATATTCCTCATCTCTGAAATTAGACGAGGCAATTATCATTAATACCCTATTGCTTTTTAAGTTTTCTTCTACGGCTTTTATTTCTTGGGTTTCTTTAACACATCCAATTAAACCCAACATAACTATGAATAATATTTGTTTTTTCATCTTTTTCATTATATCATAAATATATATTGAAAGTCAAGACTTTTTTCTATTGCACTAATGCTCATTATTAAGAATAATACCAATACTTCAGTTACTTCACATAGTGCCCCTAAAATATCGCCAGTGATACCATTGAGTTTTCTTTTAATATTTGTTAGAAGGCATAAATTAATTATATAGATGATTAAAATTAATATTACTCCTTTATAATATCTTGAGTCAAGGCTAAATAATCCCCAGCCAATTAAAACCATAATGATAGTGGCGATGGCAAATTCTTTTGTTCCAACATAATCAGTAAATGGTTTTCCTAATCCTTCTACATTTTCTTTAGCATAGTTAGAAGATGCGGCGGCCATAACCATTACCCATCTACCTAACACAGGCATTATAATTAAAGCAATATTTTTAATTTCAATAGGCATTTCATAAATAAGAAAGAGTTTAGTTATTAGCAAACAAAATATGCCAATGGCACCCATTGCCCCAATGCGACTATCAGACATTATCGTTAAAATTTCTTCTTTTGTTCCATTAGAAGAAAATCCATCAATAGTATCGGCAAAACCATCTAAATGTAATCCTCTGGTGACAAATATTAAACTAATAATTAAAAACACATCAACGACTAAATTGGGTAAAAATAAACTCAGAATGTAGTTGATAATTACGAGAAAAGAACCTATCATTAATCCAATGATAGGAAAATAAATCATAGAATTAGCTAAATCTTCGTTGGATAAAAATTTAAACTTTTTGGAACTAAGAGTAATCATAGTCAGAAATTGTAAAGCAACAATGAAATTTTTCATTTGACTATTCCTCCTTCCTTTTTTTTGAAGTATTCGTAACTGTTCACCGCAGAGACGCAGAGACGCAGAGAAAAAAAATAAAATCTATGGACGACACGCTTAACATCCCTGATTTTCATCAGGGCAAGCTCTTGAGTACAACAACATTAAAATTGATTAACAAATCTAGTGTCGTGTTGAGTAAGTTTTGCACGGGGCATCATCAGGTTTCGTAACCTGCAAACGGATAATTGGTAACTGGTTAAATAGTTTCGTCCTGAGCTCAGCCGGTAATCCCTCAGTTATCAGTGGTAAAAACTAAATAGAAATTTTCTCTCGCAAAGACGCAAAGTTCGCAAAGATTATAATTTATTCCTGTGAGTTCT
>JBFLXS010000018.1 GCA_040755795.1 bacterium
ATTGTGAATTGTGAATTATCACTCTTCACGGTGTCAAGCAAACCTGGCCCAAGAGTTCGATGCACCGCTATAGCGCATCCAATGACTCTATTCGATAATTCATCAAATTTCACTTCGTGCTTTCCGTACCCTTCGTGGTGAATAGTTACTTTACTTTTTACTTACTTTTACAGTTTACCTACAAGTTTTATCCACATCATGGCAAATACCTCGTTTAGAGTTTTTAATAAAGTCTATGAGATGATTAATTTCAGGAGAGGTAGGTAATTCTTCCTCTATTTTTTTTAGAGCTTGAGAGGTATTAAGTTTAGAGCGATAAATGATTTTGTAAGCAGATTTGAGGTTATTGCGGATTTCTTGTGAAAAACCTGCTCTTCGTAGCCCGACAGAATTTATCCCATGAATGACTAATGGATTACCATCAGCTAAGATATAAGGTGGGACATCCTGAGTTACCTGCGATAATCCACCAATCATAGTATAGCTACCGATTCTACAAAATTGATGAATTCCGACTAATCCTGAGATGACCGCTTTATCTTCAACCTTCACATGGCCAGCTAAGAGAGTACCATTAGTTATAATTACGCCTGAGCCTATTTCACAATTATGAGCGATATGGCTATTAGCCATCAGATAATTGTCATTGCCAATAACTGTTTTTTCCTTTTCCTTCCAGCCGCGATGAATAGTAACATACTCTCTAATAATATTATTATCTCCAATGATACAATACGATTCCTTGATTTCATAATTTTTGATTTGAGGTTCATGACCAATAACACAGCCCATGTGGATGGTGCAGTTTTTGCCAATCGTGGTCCAACCGTTTATAATAACATTAGCCCCGATTTTAGTCCCTTGCCTGATAATCACATTTTCTTCAATGATACTAAAAGGACCAATTTCTACATCATCTTCTAATTTTGCCTTTGGATGGATAATTACCGTTGGGTGAATCATCTCGACTCCTTTTCAGATACAGCAAACATTAATGTTGCTTCAGCGGCTAATTTATTCTCTACATAAGCTTTTCCCTCCATAACCGCAACTTTTTGTCGAATTTTAATTGGAATTATTTCAAACCGCAACTGGTCTCCTGGGATAATTGTTTTACGGAATCTTGCATGGTCAATTCCTGTAAAATAAACAATCTTACCCGTATGTTCAGGTTCAGAGAGCATAAGAACACCCGCGACCTGTGCCATTGCCTCAAGGATAAGGACTCCGGGCATAACCGGATGTCCTGGAAAATGTCCCTGAAAGAAAGATTCATTACAGGTAACATTTTTTATCCCCACTATTCTTTTGTTCCTTTCCATCTCAATAATACGGTCGATTAACAGAAATGGATACCGATGTGGCAAAATTTCTTGAATCTGTGTTATATCTAACATCTTCATCTCCTTTCTTTAGTAAGCGTTCAGCCACAGAGGCACAGAGTTCACAGAGAATTGTAACATTTTAGCCATCTGAAGTGAAATTCAGGTAATCAGTTATCGGTCATCAGGTTATCGGTAAAGGGAAAAGATCAATTGGGTGTTACCGATTACCTGATTACCGATTACCTTGCACTTCATTTGGGTAAATAGTTACCTAATTTTTAAAGTATATACCTGCTTAAATCCTCATCCTTAACAATATCTTCTAATTTTTTGCGGACATACTCACGGTCGATAATAATCTCTTTAGTCGAGATTTCTGGTGCCTCAAAGGAAATATCTTCAACTACCTTTTCAATAATCGTATGTAATCTTCTTGCCCCGATATTTTCGGTTCGTTCATTTATAGCATACGCCATAGAAGCCATTTCGTCTATGGCATCTTCTGTGAATTTTATTTTTATTTCCTCTGTTTCTAATAAGGCAACATACTGTTTAATCAAGGCATTTTGAGGTTGAGTCAGGATTTGTTTAAATTGTTCTTCGGTTAATGTGTTTAACTCAACTCGAATTGGAAATCTACCTTGCAACTCAGGGATTAAATCAGACGGTTTGGAATTGTGAAAAGTTCCGGCGGCAATAAAGAGGATATGTTGAGTTCGCACAGGTCCATAGCGGGTATTGACCGTAGAACCTTCAACAATAGGCAATAAATCCCGTTGAACCCCTTCTCGTGAGACATCAGGTCCTCCTCCTGGCGTTCCACTACCCGCGATTTTATCTAATTCATCTAAAAATATTATCCCTTGATTTTCTACGCGGGAAATAGCCTCTTTAGTTACCTTTTCCATATCGATTATTTTTTGAGATTCTTCTTGAGCTAATATTCTTCGGGCTTCAGCAACCGTTACCTTTCGCTTTTTAAGTTTTGATGGTAGAACGGTACTCAAGGCATCCGTTAGTCCCATATCTATTCCTTCTATGCCACTGCCGGCAAAAACCTCTATCATTGGTAGCACTGTTTCTTTTACCTCAATCTCTATCATTCTATCTTCCAGAACACCCTGACGGAGTTGCTCTCGCAATTTTTCGCGGGTAGCGGCAAATCTCTCTTTGGTATCAACCTCTTCTGACTCAGGTTCTATCTCCATAAATGGAATAAACGGTGTGGTAAGTTTCTTCTTGCCTCTACCTCTTGGAACAGGAAGAAGAAGATCCAGTATCCTTTCTTCTGCTAACTCATCCGCCTTCCCCTTAACCGACTCAATTGCCTCAGACTTGACCATATTAAGCGTCAGATTAGTCAGGTCTCTAACCATAGATTCCACATCTCGACCCACATAACCAACCTCAGTGAATTTAGTCGCTTCTACCTTCAAGAAAGGCACTTTAGCTAAGTGAGCCAGTCGTCTGGCAATCTCTGTTTTACCGATACCCGTAGAACCTATCATAATGATATTTTTAGGTGCGACTTCATCTTTTAATTCATCCGGCAGTCGTTGTCTTCGATACCGATTTCGTAAGGCAATAGCTACAGATTTTTTAGCATCGTTTTGACCAATGATGTATTTGTCTAACTCTTCAACTATCCTTCTTGGCGTTAATTCATCCATTTGTTCTATCCCCCTTTTATCGAAATTTAGATTCTGTAATGTCATAAATAAATAGACTATCCAATCCCTTAACTTTGCAGTAATTCTTTAATGGCGAGTCACCAGTAAAGATAGGCAATCTTGTGTTCCCTGTTAATAATATTAAAACTGCGTCTGTTAGTCCAAAATTGGATAATGCTTGTAAGTCTATCTCTACTATTTTAATTACTCCCTCCTGAAATTTATTATCTTTTAAGAGCTCAATAGTTAATTTCCAAAATTTATTATATATCCCATCTTTATCCTTTATCTTTCTAAGTTGGTAATTAATCTCTGCCAGAACATAAGGAGTTATAAGGATTAATTCAATACTGAAGATATAATCCCTGAGATTTTTATACTGCCTTTCATTTCTAATATATCTCAAATGTTCTGTTGGAAATGTTCTGAAGTATTTCCACCAGCAATTTGCTAATAAAAGGTCAAATAATGGCCCTGTATCCATAATTATTTTTGTTGGGAATTTAGTCATTTATTCCCTCACTCCAGTTACTCTTTTTTTTACCAACTTCTGGATTAGTTTTTTCCCTTATCTGAAGTTACCTATCCTTTAACCTGCAACTCTCAACCTATGCTCCAACTCCTCGATTATTTTTTCTTTATCTCCAGTAACTTCATCTAATAAAGTTACTCTTTCTATCATAGGTTCTTGAGCATTAACCTCCACTTCATATTCTATTCTTTCCCGAGCACTCATATGAGGTAGAAATGAACAATTGACTATCCAGTGTTTTGTTTTTGAGTCAAATTCTGTCTTTTTAATTCTAAAATCGCAGACCATAAAATTACCGTGGACATTATCAAAATAGTCTCTAACTAATTCTGATGCTTGTCTTCCATCTACTTTTTTATCCACCATTATTTTTATACCTCCGTTTTGTTAAACTTCCAGCAAATGTCCTAATTTTTCCTTTTTGGTTTTTAAGTAATCAACATTGAATTCCGTTGGTGTTATTTCTATTGGAACTCTTTCCACGACCTGTAATCCATAACCTTCTATTCCAACAATTTTGCGAGGGTTATTGGTTAATAATCTAATGGTTGATAGACCCAATTCCACCAGTATTTGAGCACCAATTCCATAATCACGCAAATCTCCTGGAAAACCCAATTTTTCATTTGCCTCAACCGTATCCATGCCTTTATCCTGTAACTCGTAAGCCTTTATCTTATTCAGCAAACCAATTCCTCTACCTTCCTGGCACATATAAAGTAAAACGCCTTTTTCCTCTTTTTCAATCATTTTCAAGGCATAGTCAAATTGTGAACCGCAGTCACATCGTGTTGATTTAAAGACATCACCGGTTAAACATTGGGAATGGACACGGACTAAAACATTTTTAGCCCCGGATACATCTCCTTTTATTAAAGCGACATGAATATGTTTATCTAAGAGAGATTCATATCCGCACATTCTAAATTGGCCATAAGCCGTTGGCAGGAATGCATCGGCTACTTTCTCAATCAATTTTTCCGAGCGTCTTCGATAATGGATAAGGTCAGCGATAGTAATAATTTTCAGGTGATGCTCTGAGGCGAATTTTATTAAAGATGGGAGTCGAGCCATATATCCGTCTTCATCCATTATTTCACAAATTACCCCTGCGGGATAACAACCAGCTAATTTGGCTAAATCTACTGCCGCCTCTGTATGGCCGGCTCTTCTCAAAACACCACCTTCTACAGCCCGTAATGGGAAGATATGGCCAGGTCGTCTGAGGTCATCAGGTTTAGAATCAGGATTTAAGACAATCTTTATTGTCTGTGCCCGGTCGTGGGCAGAAATGCCTGTTGTTGTTCCATCCTTAGCATCAATAGAAACAGTAAATGCGGTTTCTAAAATATCTGTTGGTTCCTTGACCATCGGATGGATATTTAACTCATCTAATCTCGAACCAATAACAGGCAGACAAATTAATCCTCGCCCATATTTAGCCATAAAATTTATATGTTCTGGGGTAACATATTCTGCCAGACAAACCAAATCCCCTTCATTTTCCCTATCTTCATCATCAACAACGATAATTAATTTACCTTGTTTCAGATCTTCAATAGCCTCTTTAATTTTACTAAACTTCATCTATACATACCTACAATCAGCAGGTTTGCAAAACTTTTCCATAGAGGGTTTAATGGGTTCAGAGGTCAAATAAAAAGATTGTTTTTCAACCGCTTGAACTTCTCCCCTTTTGGATTGAAATTCTTGCAAACCTGATTTATTTAAGTATAATAATATCATAAAATAAGTTCGTTGTCAATTAAAAATTAGTTGACGGCATCTAAAATGTTTGATATACTTACAAATAATGGAAATAAACCTAATTAGGCAATTATTAGATGGGGTTAAGGAAGGAAGATTAACAATAGAAGAGGCATTGGACACATTAAAATTTCTGCCATATCAAGGGTTAGAGGTTAATTCTGAGGTAGTTGCCCATATTGACCATCATCGAGCATTAAGAAAGGGATTTCCGGAGGTTATTTTTGGACAAGGTAAAAGAACCGTAGAAATAGTTGAGATAGTTAAATCAATGCTTAAACAAGGAAGTAATATCCTTATCACTAAAGCCTCTGATGAGGTGTATCGTGCCGTTCATAAGATTGATATGCGGGCAGATTACAACAAACTTGCCTCAACTATAACCATAATTCAATCCTCAGTTAGTCAAAATTTATCCTTACCATCTGTTTTAATTATTACTGCGGGCACATCTGATATACCTATTGCTGAGGAGTCTGCCGTCACAATAGAGATTATAGGGATAAAAACAGAAAAACTCTATGATGTTGGGGTAGCGGGAATTCATAGATTATTAAATCAGAAAGAAAAACTTACCCGGGCAGGAATAATTATTGTTGTTGCAGGGATGGAAGGGGCATTAGCCAGTGTGGTGGGTGGATTAGTCGATGTGCCAATTATCGCCGTGCCAACAAGTGTTGGTTATGGAGCAAGTTTCAGGGGACTTGCGGCATTATTAACAATGTTAAATAGCTGTGCCCCAGGAATAGCCGTCGTAAATATTGATAATGGTTTTGGTGCTGGCTACTTCGCCGGCATGCTCATTAAAAAAATAAATGAAAAAAATTTAGTTTGACATTTAAAAGATAATATGTTATATTATTAACAAGTTACCAATTACCAGTTACCAATTACCAGTTACCAATTACCAGTTACCAATTATAAGGAGGAAGTTAAAAATGCCAATTCATAAATCTGCTCTTAAACGAGCAAGACAAAATGAAACAAGAAGACAACACAATGTTGCGGTTAAATCAACTCTAAAAACTTATACTAAAAAAGTAATTGAGGCAGTTGAGAAAAAAGATGTCGAATCCGCAAAAAATGCCTTAAATACATCCATTAAAATGCTGGATAAGGCAGTGAGTAAAGGCATTATTCACAAAAATAATGCGGGCAGACGGAAATCAAAATTGACGATTAAAGTTAATAAACTATCTTCTATGTATAGGGCTTCACGAAATTAAAAGTAAGTAACGGATAACTAATTACCAATTACCAGTTACCAATTACCAAAAGTAAGGAGGGAGTAAAAATGACGATAGATAATTTGACGCGATTAGAAGAACGGGTAAATAAACTATTGGATGAAATAGAACGTTTAACGAAAGAAAACCAACAACTCCATGAACGAATAGCCGAGTTTCCTTATGGCGATCTTGAGGCACTTAAATCCGAAAATCAATCATTGAAGGATGAACAAAAACAATTGAAGGAAAGAATAAATAATATACTTACTATGACCGAGAAGGTGTTAAGATAAATCCTTCGATAGGGGGATATTTAAACCGCTATGGAGCAAAATAAGATCGAGGTAGAAATCTTTGGCGCTACTTATACCATTAAAAGTGATGAAAATCCTACATATACGGCAGAACTGGCTCAATTTGTCGATGAAAAAATGCGAAATATTACCCAAAAAACGGATACTGTCTCCACCGGCAAAATCGCAATATTAGCCGCTCTTCATATCGCTGATGAGCTATTTAAGCTAAAAAAAACTATTGATTTTAAACTTGATAGATTAACGCGGAAAATAGATGCTAAATTAAAACAAATCCCAGAAAAATAGTCTCATCTCAGTTTCTTTATTTCCCTTTTACAAATTTTAAAAATAGCATTCCTTGGACTTGAAAAATATTCATATCGGGGATAAATAAGATAGATAGAAGAATAAGAAGGGTATTTTTTTAGCATTATTTCTAAATTTCCCTTTTCCTTTTTGCAAGTAACAACCTTAATGTCTTTGCGGAGAAAAGAAACATTCTGGCAATACCAAAAACAAGTCGCATACCCCCAATTAGAGATGACTAAAGAATTATGCGGTAGCCAGCGTAATGCTTGAGAACAAAAGTCATAGGGGGAAAAATACTTGCTCCGGTCAATTTTATATCCACCCAGCCAATATGGTAATTGAAAAGAAAAAAATAAACTAATAATTATAATGGCTTGTGTCCAGAGTTGTTTATGCGGCGAAGTCCTTTTGATTAAAAACCAAATTCCCATGCCAATGAATAATGAAAAGAATAGATAAGTGGGAAGATATAAACTCCAAATATCACCAATATCATAATTTATACAAAATATAACCAAAAATAACCACATTAAAGAGATAAGAAGTGTAAAATTTTTATTAAATGATTTAAGGAAACCTATAATTCCGAAACTAAAGGCAAAAGCAGGAAATTGGGTAATGAGTAAGAGAAAATAATGCCACAAATTTTTAGTGACCTCAAAAACTGGGCTACAAAAGAGTAATTTCTTAAAGTGGCTACCAGAGATATAGTTGAAAAAATCATTGAAAGTAGTAACTTTACTCCAGTTGACTACGATAATATCATCAAATGACCGTATGGGAATGTAAAGATAGATACTCAAACCGAGGAAAAAAGGCAAGATGAATTTACCCAGCTGTCTAACTCGTTCTTTGATAATAAAATAGAAAAAAATAGGTAGAAAAAGGATAATTGTCAGATGATTCCCAGGGCTTAAACCATAGATAAAAAAGAAAAGGTAAAGCAAAAGTGTTTTTTTGCCTTGCCGCCAGATTAAAAAGATTACGATTAATAGACTTAGGAGGAAAATATTGAGTGTATAGACCTCAGCTTTGATCGAAAGCGTCCAGCAGGTATAAGAAAACCCAAAACAAAAACTGGACATTAACCCTGAAAATCGAGACCGGGTAATGAAAAAGATAATGAGAAATATCAAACTACAACTAAGTGCAGAAAAGAGAGCGGACATTAAGTTTAATCTGAAGGCAATCTCGCCAAATGGAAGAAAGGTAAAGACTTTACCTATTAAAAGATAGAGGGGATAACCAGGGGCATGGGCAATGCTTAATAAATAGGCACAGGTAACCAATTCACCACTATCATCTAATCCAACTCCAGGAGTTAATGTTCGAAGATAAACACCAAAAGTAAAAAAGAAAATAAATAACGATAGCCATTTGTTCATCTGTAATATTATATATTTATTATTCCTTAAAGTCAACTTTTTTGGTAACCGTTCACCGCACAGACACGGAGACGCAGAGAAAAAAATTAAAATCTATGGACGAGAATTAACAAATCTGGCTTGCGTGCTGAACATTCGGCAAGCATGTCCTATGTATTTCCATGTCTTAATCAATAATTTTTTATGTGATATAATTTATTTCTATGTCTTCTCTGTTCCTCTGCGTCTCTGTGGTAAATTACCACCTGAACGCTTACAAAGAATCAGAATGAGACGAAAATGCATCTTTTTGATGATTTAATAAATTTTATCTTTCCATCTAAATGTAGAACTTGCGGTAAATTGCTTCCAACTTTAGCAGAAAAATATATCTGTAATGAATGTTTCTCAAAGATAAATAGGGTCAGTCCTCCTTATTGTGATAAGTGCGGAAAGATGTTAGTCGAGTCATTTAACGAGATTGAAAAACCCCTATGTGAAGAATGCCAGATTCACAAAAAACACTTTTTAAAAGCACGAATAATGGGTGTTTATGAAGGTATTTTACGAGAGAGTATTCATATATTTAAGTTTGAAAAGAAGATATGTATGCAAAAGCCACTAAGCGAATTACTGGTTAATTATCTTAAAGAACAACAAGGAGATTTAATTAGCCAGATTGACTTTATCATCCCTGTGCCATTACATCGAAAAAGATTTAGAGTGCGTGGGTTTAATCAAGCACAACTGTTAGCCTTTCATATTGGCAGGTATTTTAATCTACCATTAAATCTTGACCTGAAACGAATTAGATTTACCACGCCGCAGATGAATCTGGAAAGAGAACAACGGATACAAAACATAAAAGGTGCATTTGCGGTAAAAAATCAGAATATAATTACGAACAAACATTTATTATTAGTCGATGATATTTTCACCACCGGAGCAACTGTAAATGAATGTAGTAAAGTGCTTATGAAAGCAGGAGCAAAACAGGTTTTTGTCTTAACATTAGCCAGGGGAAGATAATCACTGGTGGTCCACTTTAGTTTGAAAAGGGATAAGCGTTCAGATAACAGAGAGCAGTGGACAGAAATTTGACCTCTTCCCCAGTTAAGTTTTTAATAATCTATGTCGATATTAATTAAAGAGGAGGTGAATAAAAAAAGATGGCCGCAGTTACTCCTTTAGCAACTCCAGTTGATTTCCTAAAATTATTAGTTACTCAACTCGAATACCAAAATCCATTGGACCCACTAGATAATGCAGAGTTCCTTGGTCAAATGGCAGAATTCTCTAATTTACAACAACTGATTAGTTTGAACGAAAATTTCAGTGAATTGACTACTAATTTCGCAGCCCTTAATAGTTCTGTGCTAAAAACTCAAGCATTATCCCTCCTTAATACAGTAGTAAATTTTACAGACCCGGTAAACGGTGAGATTTTCACTGGTATGGTATATCAGGTAAAATTTATCGATGGGATTCCGAAATTAACTGTTATTCACGACCAGGGAACATCCGAAATAGGACTTGATAATATCATTAGTGTTATGGTTCAGTAAAACTGATATTGAAAGGAAATAAAGAATGGAACCATTAGACATAGAGGTTAATTTAGCTCAACAGGCAGAAGTAGGTAGAATGCAACAAGCCGGGATATACGGGATATATCAGATAAATGCCTGGCAGGAACAAATAGCAGGTAAACTGGAATTAGAGGCTGAAACTTCTCAAACATCAGTTCAAACCACTCAATTATCAAAAGAAGAACGAATTGAAAAAAGAAAAGGTGACCGTAACAAAAATCCATACTGGTGGAAAAAACAGTACCAGCATAAACAAATAAATAATATTCATCTTGAAGAGATACAACCCATTCCTCATCCAATCAAAGGTAGATTCATTGATGTCTTTAGATAAAGGTAGCCCTTCAGATACGAAGGTACAAGAAATGTGCCTTCGTATCTTAGTGGCGTGAATACTTACGAAGGAGGAAGATGTCAGGTATGAGTGATAATGAGAGTAAGAATTTTTGGTTGACAATTCCGGGTATTATCACTGGAATATCTGCTTTTGTCACTGCAACAGGTGGACTTCTAATCGCACTTCATCAAACCGGACTGTTGGGACCAAATAACTCTTCGCAACAGATAGAGATTAAAAGAGACAAAGTCTATGTTGTGGGTAATGTTCGTGATGAATCAGGTAATCCTTTGAGCGGGGCAACTATCATTGCTATTAATACAGATAATAAACAGGAAATCGGGAAAGAAGTAGCAGATGAGGATGGTTCTTTTGAGATGAAGCTGGAATTCGACCGAAACAAAGACCGCATTAAGTTAATAACCCAAAAAGATGGTTATGAAAAGTATACGATAATATTAGGAACTGAACAGGTTTCGTATCCATCAATATTGCTCAAAAGTAAAAATTGAGAGGTAATTATGACTTTGAAATTAAAAAGTATTATTTATGCAATTAAGTCTATCGTTTTAACTCCGAAGTTTTTTCTTATTATTTTAATATTCATCATTATTTCTAATGTCTATGCTCAGCGTTCATTGCCTGAAAGCATAATATCAATAAAAGATAAGGCTGAAATGGTGCTAATCCCTGAAGGTCCATTTATTTCGGGTATGAACCAGAATGATATTAGAAATCTTATGAGAAGACTTGGGACACCAATGATGGATATCTATAAATCTGAATTCCCAACGGAAAATAAAACTCTTGGGAATTATTACATAGACCGTTACGAAGTTACAAATGAACAATATGAACGCTTTATGAAAGAAACAGGTCATCGAGCTCCGAAATATTGGGACTGGCCTCAATTCAACGGTAAGCGTCAACCGGTAGTCGGTGTAGGATGGGAAGATGCGAAAGCCTACTGCGAATGGGCAGGGAAAAGGTTACCAACTGAGGATGAATGGGAAAAAGCGGCACGAGGGACCGAAGGATGGATATGGCCATGGGGAAAGACGCCAGATGAAGGAAAGTTTAACGGCAGGGAACAGGCAAACTATAGCCCTGTAAATGTAGGCTGTTTTCCATCAGGCAATAGCCCTTATGGAATCAGTGATATGGCGGGCAATGTCTGGGAGATGACTTCTGGTATTTGGTGGAAAGGTAGGGATAAAATAATGCACACAATGCGCGGAGGTTCTTTTCTTAATATATCTCCAGATGTTCGCGTAACTATCCGTTGGGCAGCTAAGAATGAAAAAGAGGGTGCAGAGTGGCTTGGCTTTCGTTGTGTAATGGATGTTAAAGATATGGAAAGATTTCCTACTAAACCTATTTTGAAACCGGGACGCATTAAAAAATAGTAAGAGTTTAGGTAGGATAAAAATAAGGAGAAACGGAGAAGATGGAGAAGTGGAGAAAAGAAGAGTTAAGTGATAGGATTATTTTGGAGCAAGAAAAAGTTTGAGCCATTTCTCCAATTCTCCATTTTCCCCATTTCTCCTTGTTTACACTTCTAATGTATAGCCCTGAACGGTTACAAATAAAGGGGGTTTTGAATCTTTTACTATGTATTTCCCGCAATATCGGCCAAGAAGATTAAGACAGAATGAAAATTTCAGAAGACTGATTTGTGAAACAACATTATCTGTTGATGACCTGATTATGCCTTATTTTGTTGTTCATGGAAAAGGAATAAGACAGGAAATTCCATCAATGCCGGGTAACTTTCATCTCTCGGTAGATGAATTGCTCAAAGAAGTAGAACAAATCGTTAGTTTAAATATCCCGGCTATTCTATTATTTGGCTTAGCGGCAAGAAAAGATGAATTTGGTTCAGAGGCTTATTCAGAAAGTGGAATTATTCAGCAGGCGGTCAGGGTTATCAAAGAGAAGGTAAAGGAGATACTGATTATCACCGATGTCTGCCTCTGTGAATATACCTCATCCGGGCATTGCGGGATGGTAAAAGGTGGCAAGATTCTCAATGATCCAACTTTAGACCTTTTAGCTAAAATTTCATTATCACATGTCAAGGCAGGTGCAGATATGGTTGCTCCTTCAGATATGATGGATGGTCGAGTTGGAGCTATCCGCAAAGCGTTAGATGAAAATGGCTACACAGATGTCCCGATTATGTCTTATGCGGTGAAATATGCCTCTTCTTTTTATGCCCCATTTCGTGAAGCCGCTCAATCTACACCTGAATTTGGCGATAGGAAATCATATCAAATGAATATTGCTAATGTCAATGAGGCAGTAAGAGAAGCAAAATTGGATATAGAGGAAGGCGCAGATATAATTATGGTCAAACCTGCCTTATCTTACCTTGATGTCATCTATCGTGTCAAGTCCAAATTCCATTATCCAGTCGCCGCTTACAATGTGAGTGGCGAATTTGCAATGATTAAATCCGCCGCAGATAAAGGATTGATTGATGAAAAAAAGGTTGTGTTAGAGGTATTAACCTCAATCAAACGCGCCGGGGCAGATATGATATTGACTTATTTTGCTAAGGATGTTGCAAAATGGATAACGGATGGGAAGTAAGAAAGATTGGTCCTCTAAATTATCTGGTTATGCCTGCTTTTGAATCCGTCCTGCATGGCGTAACAACTAAAGAGATAGGAGAATTTAACTCGGATAACCCTGAAAAAATAAAAACCAGACTAAACGAGCTTTTTGGGATTAATCAAATAGCCTGGACAACACAACTTCACGGTGATGAAATTTATGTCATTGGGGAAAATAATTTTAATCAATTTGTTGAGGAAAACTTACCAGAACAAGTTCAGCCTTTCAACTCTGTGAATCCGAATTCAGGAAATGAACTAATCGAGGCAGATGGTTTAATGACTAATATCCCAGGAATTTGTCTAACGATTAGAATTGCAGATTGCCTGCCAATATTTATTTTAGATAAAAAAAATAAGGCGATTGGTTTAGTCCATGCAGGCTGGCGAGGAACGGTGAAATGTATTGTTCAAAAGGCAATACTTAAAATGATAACGCTTTATGGCTCTTCGCCAGAAGATTTCATAGTTGGATTTGGCCCTTCAATTGGTGTCTGCTGTTATAAAGTCGGGAATGATGTGACGGAATTAATCAAGGATAAAGATTTAGTCAAGGATGGCTATTTAAACCTGCAAAAGGTAAATAAAAAACAATTGCTTGAACTGGGTATTAATAATATTATTCTCAACCAATATTGCACTTATGATGAGCGTGATTTATTCTTTTCTCATCGAAGAGGGGATAAGGGGAGAATGATAGCGTTTTTGCAGATGGGAGTGATGGAGTGAAGGCGCCAAAATAGGGATATAGCCACAGAGTCACAGAGAACACAGAGGGAATATAGCAGTTATTAGTCAAAATTTTACTCAGAGTGGATAAGGGAAAAATCCCAAATCCCAAGCACCAAATTCCACATACCAAAAAGCGAATTAGAGATTAGTGAATTAGAGATTAGATTTTACTAATTCGCTAATTCGCTTAATTCACTAATTCACTAAATGGAATTTGGAATTTGTGATTTGGAATTTCATAGCCATATCTATGTCAAATTTCGATTAATAAGTACTATAATTCGTGTCCATTTGTCGCTAATTTCTCTAATTCTCTGTGAACTCTGTGCCTCTGTGGCTAAACGGTTACCCAAAATCACTATTCCACTACTCCATCATTCCCGGACTGAATGGAGGTAAAATAATGGATTTTCGAGATATCATTTTACGGCTTTTATTAACCGTGGTTATGGGCGGGATTATTGGAGCAGAGCGGCAGATTCACCGCAAATCTGCCGGAATGAGAACACATATCCTCGTATGTCTGGGTTCGACATTAATGATGCTTATTTCCTTATTTATTTATGATACCTTCAAAGACGAAGTAAATGTTGACCCTGGTAGAATTGTTGGGCATGTCATCAGTGGCATTGGATTTTTAGGTGCTGGCACGATTATCGTTACTGGAGGGTCTATTCGAGGATTAACTACGGCGGCAACACTCTGGGTCACCGCCGCGGTAGGATTAGCGGTTGGCTGTGGATTCTACTTAGCCGCAGGTATAACAACACTTATCATTCTCCTTGCCCTGATATGGTTAGAACCATTTGAAGAAAAATTCCTATCAAAAGATAGAAAAGAGGAAATGGACAGCAATTCTCATTCTGAGAAGGTATAAGGAATAAAAATGTCGTGTTTTGAATTTCATATCTCTAAAAAATCAAGACTTCGCTATCAGTTTAACGAAAATATCTATTGTTTGTCTGGAAATGTCGTTCTAACAGATTTTTATGCGGTTCGGCTGTTTGCTCAAAAAATAAACCAACGCCGTGATTGGACAACTGGTTTTATGGAACCTGTCCGTGCCAGCCACATCAATGCTATGGGATTAATTGATGAAATCATTCATTATGTCTGCGGTCGGTATCGCCAGGATAAAAATCCCAGCGCCTTGAAGAACGCCGTCAACTGGCTAAATGACAAATTTGGTGCGGAAATAATTAATTGCACCCTGCTTAAATTTATCGATGAATTTCCACCACTTCTCGTCTATCAAGAAAGGCAATCTAAAGAGGCGTATCTTAAAGCAGAAACCAACGGTATATCCCATTCTGAAATCCTGACAGAAGAGATGATTTGTCTATATTTAGCCAATAATAATCCTGCTTTCTTATCGTTTGCTGAATTGTTTGAGGATTTTGAATTAAAGAAAACAACACCCTATCCACAAATTGTAAGTTCACTTATTGATTATTTTAACACTCAACCGCGATTTGGTGCAAAAGAAGAGTGCCTGATTGATTTTTTAAGGGCACCAGTAAAGGCATCACCGCATTCGTTAACAGGTCAACTGGCTTATATTAGAGAAAATTGGGCTCATTTGCTTTCAAAAGACCTTCTTTACCGCATTTTACTGGCACTTGATTTAATCAAAGAAGAAGACAAATTTCGGGCAATTGGCGCCGGACCAACATTAGTCCCGGATTTCAAACTCATTGATACTGGTTTGGGCCCTGAATATGAGCGTTTTAGCCCGGATGCAGATTGGATGCCAAATGTAGTTTTAATAGCCAAAAATGTTTATGTCTGGCTGGAGCAATTATCTAAAAAATATCACCGAGCCATAACTAAGCTGGATGAGATACCTGATGAGGAATTAGATATTTTAGCCCGATGGGGATTTACGGCTTTGTGGCTGATTGGTTTATGGGAAAGAAGTCCAGCCTCACAAAAAATAAAGCAGATTTGTGGAAATCCAGAGGCAATCTCATCAGCCTACTCACTTTATGACTACACCATTGCTGAGGATTTAGGAGGGGAGTCTGCACTTATGAATTTGCGAAATCGGGCATTTAGTCACGGTATTCGATTATCCAGCGATATGGTGCCAAACCATATGGGCATATACTCAAAATGGGTGATTGAACATCCTGACTGGTTTATTCACTTAAGACACAGCCCTTTCCCCTCATATCGGTTTACCGGGGTTAATCTATCCTGGGATGAGCGAGTTGGGATTTATATCGAGGATGGTTATTGGAATAGGCAGGATGCGGCGGTTGTCTTTAAACGAGTTGACCATTGGACTGGCGACGAAAGATACATTTATCACGGCAATGATGGCACGCATATGCCCTGGAATGATACCGCTCAGTTGAATTTTCTGATGCCAGAGGTGCGTGAAGCGGTTATCCAGACAATCATTCATGTAGCAAGGCAATTTCCCATCATTCGTTTTGATGCGGCAATGACGCTGGTTAAAAAACACTATCAACGACTCTGGTTTCCTCAGCCTGGTAGTGGTGGTGATATTCCATCAAGGGCTGAATATGGCATAACTAAAAAAGAATTTGACCAACTCTTTCCTGCAGAATTCTGGAGAGAGGTAGTTGACCGAGTTGCGGCTGAGGTGCCTGATACACTACTTCTGGCAGAGGCTTTCTGGCTGATGGAAGGTTATTTTGTTCGCACACTTGGTATGCACCGCGTCTATAATAGTGCCTTTATGAACATGCTTAAAATGGAAGAAAATGCAAAATATCGCTCGGTAATAAAAAATGTATTAGAATTTAACCCCCAAATATTGAAGCGGTTTGTTAATTTTATGAATAACCCGGATGAAGAGACCACTCTGGCTCAATTTGGCAAAGATGATAAATATTTTGGTGTGCTTTTGATGATGGTCACAATGCCTGGCTTACCTATGTTTGGTCATGGACAAATCGAAGGGTTTGGAGAAAAATATGGGATGGAGTATCGAAGGGCATACTGGGATGAACAGGTGGACTGGAATCTCGTCTGGCGACACGAAAGCGAAATATTCCCTTTAATGAAAAAACGATACCTGTTCAGTGGTGTTGAAAATTTTCTGCTTTATGATTTTTATAATCAACACGGCTATGTAAATGAAAATGTCTTTGCCTATTCTAATATGTGTGGCGATGAGAGAGCGATTATCCTTTATCACAATAAATTTGAGCAGGCCGCTGGCTGGATTAAAACATCTGTCGCTTTTTCGCTTGATGGCAAACACCTCATCCAGAAAACATTAGCACAAGGACTAAAATTAAAAACCGATGAGCCATATTATTATATCTTTAAAGATTACAAAACTGGACTTGAATACATCCGTCAGGGGCGAGAAATTGCCCAAAATGGACTGTATGTCCAGTTAGATGCATTCAAATACCATATCTTTATGGATTTCCGTGAAATATATGACACCCCTGAAGGACACTATCGGAATCTAACAAATTTCCTCAACGGTCGCGGTGTGCCAAATATTGAAGAGGCAGTGACCGAGCTCTATCTTAAACCAATCCACATACCTTTTACGGCAATTATAAATCCAGACACCCTTCATAAATTGGCTGGTGGTGAAATAAACGAATTTGAGGATAAAATCAGGGCATTGTTGTGGGCAGTCAAACACTTTAGCGAAGGACTGGGTGATGTCGAAACGGTTGCCAGTCATTTAAAAAGAGTTTTTTTGGCGGCACTCCAACTGGAAAAATTGGATGTCCCTGAGACTATTGACTTTTTCCGCACCTATCCTAACAATAAAAGAATTTTGTTAATCTGGCTGGTGGTTTATTCCTTAGGACGGATAAAAGCAGAGATAACTGATTATGAGGAACAAAGCCTGACCTGGATTGATGAATGGTTGCTGGGCAAGATTATTCGACAAACTATTCAGGCAATGGGAACAGATGACTGGGTTGCTTATCGTGAGGAATTTTTGATAAAGATTTTGATTAAGCATCACCAGTGGATTAAAAATCCTTTAATTAATATCTTAAAAGACCCTGAGGTTCAAAATTACATTCATTTAAATAGATATGAAGGGATATTGTATTTTCACAAGGAGAGTTTTGAGGAGTTGATGAATTGGCTCTTTATAGTTTCAATTGTCCATGAACCCACTGGTAGCATTGAGCGATATGAAGTTGTCCGTAAATTCATCCAATCCGCCAAAAAGGCAAAATATCAATTTAATAAAATGAGGTAACCGTTCACCGCAGAGACACAGAGACGCAGAGAAAAAAATAAAAAACTATTTACCATACACTTCATTCCATCCCTGATTTTCATCAGAGCAATCTTTTGAGGATCGACATCTCATGATTGATTAACAATTTGGTTTTGATGTCCTATGTATTGCATCAATAATCTTTTCTGTTATCTGATTTATTTCCATGTCTTCTCCGTTCCTCTGCGTCTCTGCGGTAAATTACCACCTGAACGGTTACCTGAGTAGTTACTCAAATTTTACTTGCAAAAAATAAATTCTATGATAAAATATATATATTATTATGTTAGTATGTCCTAAATGTGGTTATAAAAATTCAGATGATGCGTTATATTGCAATTTATGCAACAAAATCTTTCGTAAGGAAAAGAAAGAGAACCTTCAAGAAGAGAAAATAAATTCTATAAATGACCTACCCGAAAATATTAAAAATTTACTTCTTCAGCAAAAAATGGAAATTATGGATAAAGGGAAAGAGGAATTTTTATGGACAACGGCGAATGTAAAAAAGGGATGTTTTTTAGTTGCTATCATTGTGATAGGTTTTTTTGCCTTAATTTTATTACGCTTTATTTTCCCCTTATTTATGAAACCATAGCAAAAACACCATTCGGGTTAGATTTTTTCAAAAGAACCGACAGCAATTCTCGGTGAATTTTTAGAGACTGAATTCATCTATGTTTAGGAAAAATAGAGAAAAATATTTTTCGTAAAGATTTTGAGAGGAAAATAAGGAATAATGAGTCTCTATCTAATTTTTCACCGAGAATTTCTGAAGAACCGAATTTTTTGTTGACAAAGGATAAAATTTGTGGTAAAATCTTCCCACCAGAAGAACCAAAAATGGATATAACAGTCAAGACACTCCAAAAGCAAATTCCTATCAGTAAATTAACCTGGTGGGAACCTCAATTTACAGAGGAAGATGTTAAAGCAGTTGCTGATGTTATTCGGAATGGATTTGTTAATGAAGGGAAGAAAACCGCAGAACTGACACAAAGAATGCAAAAGTTCTTTAATGTAGCCTATGTCTTAGCAACATGTAGTGGAACGATTGCACTTTATTTAGCTTTGAAGGCCTGTGGTGTAGAAGAAAGGGATGAAGTGCTTGTTCCTGATTTGACTTTTATTGCTACTGCTAATGCTGTTATACTATGTGGAGCTAAACCTATTTTAGTTAATATCCGTTTGTCAGATCTAAACATAGACCCGAATCAATTAAAATCATCTATAACAAAACGCACTAAAGCCATATTACCTGTTCATATTAATGGCCGATGTGCAGATATGGATGCGATTCAATCTGTAACAAAAGAGTATAATTTAGCTGTCATAGAAGATGCAGCTCAAGGATTAGGGTCGTCTTATAAAGGAAAATATTTAGGGACATTTGGAGATGCAGGGTGTATTTCTCTTGCGCCAACAAAGATAATAACATCAGCCCAGGGAGGACTCATTTTTACCAATCGGCAGGATATCTATGAGAAAGTTGTCCGATTGAAGGACCACGGTCGTTTATCCCGTTCCTGGAATTATCATCCTGAAATCGGGTTTAATTTCAAATTCTCGGATATATATGCCGCTCTCACCAATGCACAATTTAATTATCTTCCCGGTCGATTAGAAAAAGCAAAACATGATTGGACTTTGTATTATAATGCCCTGGCAGATTTGCCAACGGTTACTTTTATTGAAACTGATTTTGAGAAGGGAACTGTTCCTTTATGGGTAGATGCACTTGTGGAGGATAGGGAAGGACTTATTGAAAGTCTAAAAACACAAGGTATTGACTGTCGACCTTTTTGGCCAGCAATACATACACAAACACCTTACCATCAAGACGGGGATTTTAGCAATGCGGCTTATGCGGCAGAACATGGTATATGGTTTCCATCAGGAGCAGGAAAAACTGACGAAGATATACAATATGTTATTAATGCAGTGCGTAAATACTATGGAAAAAAATAAATCTCAAAAGGAGAGTATTTCAGATGAAAAAGATTGTTTTGTTCGGAAGTGATACTTTTCTTGGCAAAGCGATTATAAAAGTGGCAGAAGGAAGTAACCAGAAGATAATTCCTATTCCTACAAATAACGCAAAGCGTATAGATATGATAGCACTTATTCTTGGGGAAATTCGGCCAGATATTGCTATTAATACAGTTCAAGCCAGGGGAGGAATCCTTTATATGAAAAAATATCCAGGAGAGATATTTTATCAGAATGCCTCCTTTGGAATTGAATTTATGGAACAATTACGGCTTTATAATGTTCCAAAGGTAGTGAACATTCTCTCTAATTGTTGTTATCCTGATAATATTACAATACCATTTGAAGAAGAAGATTTTTGGAAAGGACTTCCTGAATCAAATGTGATGGCACAGGCAATGTCCCTTAGAAATCTTGCTGTCCAGGCGGTATCTTATCGCAGGCAATATGGGATGCAGACAGCAAACCTGGTAATAACTGCTATCTATGGGGAGGGAGATGCATTTGATGAGGAAAACGCTCAAGTAATTCCAGCAATGATTACTAAGTTTTGTCGTGCCGTAAGGAACAAAGAAAATACTGTAACTTTGTGGGGAACTGGAAATGCAACACGCGAATTTCTATATGTTGAAGATGCGGCAAAAGGTGTCATTGAGGCAAGTATGCAATATGATGGTGAAGAGGTTCTTAATATTGCTTCAGGAATAGAAATAACCATTCGTGAATTAGCCAATATAATAGCAGAAATTTGTGACTACCGTGGACAAATTATATGGAATACTTCAATGCCGGAAGGTATTCAAAGAAAATGCTTAAGTAACAAAAAAATAAAGTCACTTTTTAACTTTACTCCATCTATTTCATTAGAAGAAGGAATAACCCGCACAGTGCAATGGTATAAAAAGAACATAGAGGATGTATAAATATGTTTGGTGAATATTCTCCTCGTATTCTCAAACTATCCGAGTATGAAAATGCCATCTTTTTATGCAACGATGTATTTCGTTCCGCATATGGAAGACCTCGCGATATGGAAGATTCTTTTAGACATGTTCTTAATTATGATAACATCAATCGAATGGTAGGAATCTTTCATGGAAAACAATTAGTATCATTTATGACTTATCTCCCTTTAACTTACAACATTAGAGGGCGAAAATATATATTTATGGGTATAAGTTGTGTCTGCACCCACCCCAATTTTAGAAAACGAGGCTATGCAGGAAATTGCTTAGAATATTCGTTACAAATAGCCCGAGAAGAAGGTTGTGATGCCTCAATATTACTTCCTGGGGCTGGGGCAGAGGAGTTTTATAAAAAACGGGGCTATTGGATAACCGGAGCTAAACTTGAACTAAACTTAATATACTCAGATGAAGGTTCTACTATATCTTCCTGCGAGGTGATTCCAGTATCTTTACTTCCAAATATTCCTCCAGGTATTGATAAAGATAGAGAAATAGCAGAGTCAATTAGAACAAAAGAATTAATTGTTTCTCTAAGTTCTATTTCTCGATTTTCTAAATATGAATTAAGGTCACAGGGAAGATTAGCCTATATTGTTCTCTGGAAAACCAGTGAAGAAATAGATATGGACCAATTGAACAAAATTGATGTAGGTGAATATGGTGGGGATGCACAAGTTTTGGAACAATATTTTATATCTATGGCTCGTAAAAATAAATCAGTAATACTTAGCGGTCCAAATAATGGTTTTTTAAAAATACTTGTGGGAAAATATCCCAAATCGAAACTGGAAATAAAATCTCCTTATATGATGCGTATATTGAACCCGAATGCATTTGTTAAAAATGGATATGAAGAAGGAAAGAAGAAAGAACAAGAGTTTTATAATAATTTTCCTCTATTCATTTGGGGGGTAGAGACTTTTTAATGAACACACATACTAACGAAGATATTAAATATGAACTTTCACTAATTTTCCCGGTGCACAATGAAGGAAATATAGTTGAAGATGTTATTCATACCTTGTTTAAAACAATTCACCGCAGATTTGAAATAATTGCAGTTTATGATAAAGAAGAAGATATTACTATACCTGTACTTCAAAAACTTCAATCGCAATATCCAGCGTTACATTCTGTGCAGAATAAAGAAGGATGTGGTGTATTAGGGGCATTCCGAACAGGTCTTGATGAAGCAAAATCTCCTGTAGTAGGAATATGGTGTGCCTACCACACTGACCCACAGGGTTCATTGAATATGATGATGGATTTAATGGATGAAGGGTATGATTTAGTCTCTGGAAATCGTTATGCCTATAAAATGCAAAGGACTCGTGGTCCAAGAATGAAATTTTTTCTTAGTATTACCGGTAATTTCATATTTTCTAAGTTATTGAACATTCCATTGTTTGATATGTCCACATCAATTAAGTTATTTCGCACCAGTGTGTTGAAATCAATAAAGATAGAAACACCTCCAAAAGGTGGTTGGGCATTTGTTTTTGAATTAGTGGTAAAAATTGCTATCAATAAACTTCGGATGGGAGAAATAAAATTAGACCCTTCAAGTCTTCAATTTGCGGGTGTTACAAACTTTAAAATCCAGCGTTATTTACCCTACTATCTTTATTGGACATGGTATGGGTTCTGCCATTTGAGGTGTTTTAAATCTATATTTAAACAGTAAAAAATGGAAATTTGATTTTTATTCTGTAATTCTGTATTTCTGTAGTAAAAAATTCTCATTTTCAGACAAACTTCCCACATTTCACTGAGCCATTACTGATCTTTAAATTTTTTACTTGACAACAAACTTTTGCCAGTATATAGTATAATATCGTAAAAACAATTACTTGTCTCTAATAACTATTCATAGATAAGAAATCATATTGAGTTCCTTTTAAAGTATAGGCAGATAGAAAACTTTAGGTAGGGAATATAATTATGGTATCGACAATAAATATTGCCCTTGTAATTCCTTGTTATAATGAGGAAAAGCGATTAAAGGTAGATGTTTTTATCAGAGAATTATCAAATAATCCAAATCTAACATTATTATTTGTAAATGATGGTAGTAAGGACAATACACTAAAAGTTATTCAGGAAATTTGTGCCTCCAATCCAGTGAGAGCATTAAGTTTATCATTAAATAAAAACATGGGAAAGGGTGAAGCAGTGCGGACTGGGATGAAGTATTTGCTGGAGAATGGTTCCTATAACCTAATAGGTTTCTGGGATGCTGATCTGGCAGTTCCTCTCTCAGAAATCTGGGATTTTATGGATATTTTCCAAACAAATCCAAATGTGCAAGCAGTTATTGGTAGCAGGGTTCATTTGTGTGGAAGGAAAATTGAGCGGATAAATTTTCGTCACTATCTGGGACGATTATTTAGTACAGTTATATCTTTAACTTTTGGGTTTGCTGTTTACGATACTCAATGTGGTGCAAAACTTTTTAAGAGTGAAATACTTATTCCTATGGTTCAAAAACCCTTTTGTTCAAAATGGATATTTGATGTAGAGATTATTATTCGTATATTGCGTCTTCCTTTTTTGCAAGATGAAAGTACCTGGTTATTCGAAGTTCCAGTGAAAGAATGGAGAAATATTTCCGGGACAAAACGTTCTCTATCAGCTTATATTAATTCTTTTTTTGATTATCTTACATTAGTGAAAAAATACTTACTTTAAGGAAATCATTATGGATTATAGAGAGTATCAAATCGGAGTAACAAAGGATTTTTTTTGGCATAAAGGTAAGATTCAACTTATAAATATCTTGATAGACAAATTAAAAAGCAAAAGATGCTTAAGGATATTAAATGTAGGTGCTGGCACAGGGGATGATTTACCAATCGTTAGTCGATGGGGAAAGGTATATGTAATAGACATAGATTCTGATGTCCTGAAAATAATTCCGCAAGAATTTGTTTTTGAGAAAAAGGTATGCAACGCCTGTCAGATATCTTATCCTGATGCTTTTTTTGATTTAGTGTTGGCCTTTGATGTATTAGAACACATTGAAGATGATAAATTAGCCATTAATGAAATTTACCGTACACTCAAGCCAGGTGGATTTTTTATATTAACTGTTCCTGCATTTAATTTTCTGTATAGCTCTCATGACAGGGCACTTAAACACTTTAGACGATATAATATAAAAACTCTTAAAAATAATCTTTTAAATTTTAGATGCGTAGAATTGGGATATTGGGGATTTTTGTTATTTTTACCGGTAGCTGTGCAGAGAATATTAAAACGGAATAATTTTAATTCTAAAATCCATTTTATAAAACTACCTAAATTTATCAATAATATTTTCTATTCTTTATTAAAAATGGAAAATTATTTTATAAAACACCGAATTCCTTTACCTGTAGGAATGACTATCTACGGAATCTATCGAAAGTAACTATTATTCGTAACCGTTCACCGCAGAGACGCAGAGAAAAAAATTAAAAACTATTTACCAAACGCTTCATTCCATTTCTGATTTTCATCAGAGCAAGCTTTTAATGACCGACATATCCTGATTGATTACCAAATTTGGTTTTGATGTTCTATGTATTTTATCATGATTGCATCAATAATCTTTTCTGTGATCTGATTTATTTCCGGGGCTTCGCTGTTTCTCTGCGTCTGTGCGGTAAATTACCACCTGAAGGATTACTATTATTCTTACAGAAGGGAGGAGATATCAGGAGATTAAAAGGGAAAAAATGGAAAATGAAAAAAGTGGAAGTTTTGAATTTTATAAAGATTATGTTGATAAGGTAATGAATGCTCAACCAGAATATTATAGCGAGATGATATCGATAATTAACAAAGAAATCAATAATTTTATTCTGACAAATAGTAGAAAACCGATAATATTAGATGTAGGATCCGCAGGAATTTTTCCTTATGATACCAAATTAGCTGAGAGAATAATTATTTTAGACCTTTTTGCAAAACCTGAAAACATTGAATTAATGGTGAATGGTGAATGGTGTGTTGGAGATATTTTGTCTGAGAATATATGCATTGATTTAGATAAAGAAGTAAAGTGTGATTTTATTATTATGAGTAGTGTTTTGCATCATTTATGTGGTCCGAAAAATGACATATTGAAAAATCTGAGTATATGTTTTAAAAATTGTTCAAAACTATTATCATCAGAGGGTAAACTTCTTATTTTCGAAAGTACTTGCTCATCATTAATAGCGAAAATAGAAGATTTGCTTTACCCCCTTTATACTTTAATCTTAACAAAAGTTATGAAATTTACATATGTTAGAATGTTATCTATCAAGGAAATAAGTGAATCTTTAAATAAGAGTGGTTTTGATATGGAAATATTACCTTACAAACAACCACAGTATATTATTCAGTTATTCTGGAGAGTTCCAACTAAAATATATCCTTTGAAAGTAAATGCATTCAGAGCTTCAAAACGGATGTTCATTGATTAAAAGAGGTGGTCACAATGAAAAATTTAAGGGGGGAGATATTAAACTTATTCTTTCCCTCATCTGAAAGAAGATTTATTATATGCGTTCTATTGACAACTTTTATAATAAAAATCATATTGGCTTATATCTTTATTAAGTATCCGGATACTCCTCATGATTTCTATGCCTACATTGATTCAGCAAATCTTTTATTAGAGGGTAAAGCACTTTATCTTGTTCCGATAAGTAATGGGAAAATATTTATCTATCCTCCCTTTTTCCCCACTTTAATGGCAGGATGGATAGCAATATTTGGAACAAACTACTTTTTACTTAAGTTCCCAAGTATTATTTTTAGTAGTTTAACAATAATAGTATTTTTCTATTTATTAAAGAGAATATCAGATATACAAAGAGCAAAATATTTAACTATAATTTTCTCCTTTTCTTACATTACTCTATTCGGTCCAGGATTTTGGGGTAATGATGACGATGTTTTTATATTTTTTATGATAACAAGTATTTATCTTCTCCTTACTAAAAGATATAAACTTTCAGCAATCACTTTAGCTATTAGTATTCTTTTTAAACAAGTTCCCATTATTTTATTCCCAGGAATTATAATCTATCTTTATAGAATTTTGGGGATTAGACAGATAGTTAAATATATCTTTGTATGGACAATTACTTTTTTAATCTTACTTTTTCCATTTTATCTAAATTCAGGTCTATCTGTATTATATCCATATACAGGGGCAACTAACTTCAGAAGTCATATACCAAGTGTAGGTTTCTTTTCCCCTTTAAATCTGATAAAAACAGGAATTGGGATATATCAAAATGCTATTCACTATTTCTCAACCCATACGATGATTCCTTATGACCAAAATCCACTTAAGAGTGCCGTAATGTGTCCATTGAATATACTCTTTAATAAAATTGCTACTTTTTATGGTATTCTTGGTCTTATTTTCATGTTTATATATATTTTAAAATTCAGGATAAAGGATGAAAAATTAGAGATTACAAGAAACTTATTCTTATTTACTTTTGGTTCACTTCTTTTCTCTAAGGCATTCGTTCCTATATATTTTCAATGGTTTTTCCCATTCTTTTTGATATTACTTTCTTTAAAAGAAAAAGAGAACTTTAAAAACTGTATTTTAACTAAAAAAGAATTAACTGGAATATTATTAGTTTTTGTCAGTCTTTTAATTCAATCTGTTATTCTGATACACTGTTCTTCCCAGACTCAAGGAAAAGTTTTTCTTTCCCTATGTTGCTTTTTAGGAGGAATTGGGACATATCTTATGTTTTTCAGGGTTAGCTTTAGAAAGATATGGGCAATTATTGTCTTTCTTCACATTCTGTCTGACATTGGAGGTGCAATAAATCCTTTGTTAATATTTAAGCCAATATTAGTAAAGTTTATCCCTGATATTCCAATAGGTCCTTATGAAACATATCTTTCGTATGCCACACTCTTTACATTATCTTTTGTTATTATACTTATGACAATAATAGCAATGATATGTTTTTTTATAAAAATTCATAAATATCTAAAAGATGATTATTATTCTGCTATGAGTAAACAATTCTAAGAGATACTTTGATGTATCTTGAATCTCAAGGCTATATGCCGGATTTTGTAGTCTTATTACAACCAACATTCCCATTACGCCAGGTAAAACATATTGATGAAGCAATAGAAAAGATTCTATCACTTACTGAAACACCTTTCTTATCAAAATTTATCCCTGAAACTCCAATATCCTTTGGCACATACCTTTCATATGCCACACTTTACCCTTCTTGTCTTCTAACTCTTTTAATACTTGATGTTCAAGTTTTTTAAAGGTATAAAGATTTAACCGCAAAGAGCGCAAAGGAAGATTTCGCAAAGGACGCAAAGGAAGGAAAATAAGGTGGTGAACAACCTATTGCTTTGTTAAGTT
>JBFLXS010000019.1 GCA_040755795.1 bacterium
CTATGAATCCCAACCTCAACACCTTGATAGAATATCTTGACTTCTTTTTCTGATTCAAAGATGATGTTCTGTCTTGCAAACTCAACCTTCAAGGCATTGTGATAGATGCTCTCCAGAAAACCAGGTCATAATGTCGTGTTGAACAAATAACGCACGGAATTCGATTCTGGTAACTGGTGATTGGTAACTGGTAATTAAATACCGTTCGGCTGAGCTCAGGACGAAACTATTTAACCAATTACCAATTACCAGTTACCAATTATCCGTTTGCAGGTTACGAAACCTGATGATGCCCCGTGCAAAACTTACTCAATACGACACTAACTTTTGATGGACATTAATACAGGCATTAATAATCCTATTAGTTAACTCTTCTTTTCTCCACTTCTCCATCTTCTCCCTTTCTCCTTATTTTTATCCTACCTGAACCCTTACTGTGCTTTGTGTGCTGGATGGTTCAATCGATAATTCCAAAAATCTACAACCCTAAATCCCATCTCAAACCACAACGACCGTATGCCGCAAAGCGTAAAATTCTATCATCCTAAATCTCCCCTGCCTGCTTTAATATCTCCAGATATAACTCATTACTCACCCTGAAGTCTTTGGCAATCAATTCATCAACATATGGCTTCATTTCTGAAATAAGTCCACCAGACTTAGCCGCCACCAATATACCAAGTGTCCCAGTCTTGCTGATTCCTATTCTATCCGCCGTTATTCTCGCAGGTTTCTCATCTAACAAGACTAAATCTCCATTTAATTCTGATGCCAACACCAGAGTTTCACTTTCACCAGCACTTAGAGTTGCCCGAAGAATATTTATCGAAAGTCGATTTTGCACCTTTTCTCGCCTTATCCATTCAGCCTTTTCTACTTCTTGTGCTCCCGACCGTTCTTTTCCTTTTAGCGCAATTTCTTCATAAACTGCTTCAGGAATATAGAGCGTACCATACATCGACTTTAATAGATGGAGCTTATTAATCTTAGCCAGCGAGATAAGCAGGGTGGCATTTGAGACGACAATCATTTTTGCATCATCTCCTTTGCCACAGCAATATCTTCAGCTAACTCATCAGGTGTCTGTCTGAAGAACGGTATATTATTCTTTGCCAGCACCTCGATAAACTCCATCCTGCTTATTCCCACCAATTCAGATGCCTTGGCTGAAGATATTTTGCCTTCCTGAAACAATTTTAAAGCAGCCAGCTCCTTTAATTTTTGAGAAAGCTGCTGCTTTGTAGTACCCAGAACAGCAAGAACCTCATCTGGCATCTCTACTTGAGCTACACTCATACCCATTAAAGTTACCTCCTTGATAGGAATTTGCTTTTTGACTGTTTTTAGATTGTGTATCCATTTTTACCCATTCTGAAGATATTCTATCACAAATTTTATCATAAGTCAACAAAAAAATCCCAGTTCCCGTAATGGGTCAGTTATCGGTGGTAAAAGATATAATTTAATCTTTGTTCCTTTCTCCCACCAATAACTAACGCCATACTAAAAAATGTAATAAACTCTTGACAGAAGAGTTAAATTATGATATTATAAAAAAACGATAAACGGGAGGGAAATAATGTCCGGAGTTGATATTTTTGAGAGATTAAAGAGGAAGAAGAAAATCTCTATTAAGAAAAAAAGACCTACCTCTTCAATATTCTTTCAGTTACACTTCAATGAGATTGGTGCCTATATTACGGTTGTTGATAAGGATAGAAATGAGGTTGAACCAGATTTTGAATATTATACTGGTCGCACACACGATATATTGAAATCTATTGCCGCTATTAGAGATAAAAGTAACTTTCGAATTAACTGGGAAATCCCTGACAATAAAATCTATCTATCGGAACATGAATATCTTCTCTGGCAACTTCAACATTGTAACAATTTTGTTGATGCACAATTTAGACCGATTGGTTTTATGGACGGATTGGCGAAGATTGTTGTTTCTATTGAAGGGGAAGATACTTTAGCGGTCAAAATCTTCCTTTTATATCAAGGTAAAGGCTTCAAAGAGTTTTCGTTCTTAAATGAGAATTATGTCTTTGCCGAAGGTAATATCTATAAAATCCCACCCATTGGTGAAAATTTCAAGGAACTTCACCTTTTTCAAACATCCCTGATGCCAATGAATCTTGAGAAGTATCTTTCCTTGCTTTACTCCTATTTTGAAAATATCTTCATAGATTACCAGGATTACAAACAGATAGAAGGAGAGATTAAAGAAAGTCAGCCAACACTTATCTTTGAAAAAATAGATGCGGATAATTCTTTGTATATCAGACTTACTACCTCTTTGCCTGGATTTGATGCAGATTTTTTTGATAATTATGATATTACCAGAATTGCCACGCTTAATATGTTAGAGAAAAAGATTATTATTAGTGATATTACCTCTGAAGAGATTCATTTCACTATGGATGAGATTGAAACAGCCTTAAAAAGGTATCGGAAATCGGTTGCTGACAAAAATGACTATTTTGTCGAAGATAACCTTTTCATCATCGAAGAATCATTAGCCAGGGAGTTCATCTATAATGAATTGGGACACTTTATTACTCGATTTGTCATCATGGGGGCTGAAAAACTCAAGTCTTATAATATTCGACCGGTGAGTCCAAAACTTAATTTCTCATTATCACACGGTATCGATTTCCTTGAGGGGGATGTTAATTTAGAGGTAGAAGGAGAAAATTTCTCTCTTTTTGATGCCTTAACTCAATATAAAAAGAACTCTTATATCTTATTAAGCGATGGGACTTGTGCCATAATTAATAAGCATTACATTGAGAAATTAAAACGGGTATTCAAAAAGCAAAAGGATAAAGTCAGGGTCTCTTTTTTTGACCTGCCAATTGTCGAAGAGATGATTGATGAAAAGGTCGCCGCTGAATCTCTTAAGTGGTCAAGAGAGATATTTTTAGGCTTCAATAGGCTTGAAGAATCAAGATATAAGTTTCCGCAGTTAAATGAAGAGCTTCGAGGGTATCAAAAGCAAGGTTATAAATGGATAAGATACCTTCATCAACATAGCCTTGGTGGATGTCTGGCTGATGATATGGGGCTTGGTAAGACGGTGCAAGCAATTGCCTTGCTATCTTTTATCTATCCAGATGAAAAGAAGCCTTCCTTGATTATTATGCCAAAGACATTACTTTTTAACTGGGCAAATGAGATAAATAAATTCAATCCTCAATTATCATATTATCTCTATCACGGCAATAACCGCAATTTAGAGGAAGCCAAAAAGAATAATCTTATCCTGACTACTTATGCGATGGTTCGTAATGATATTGAGCAATTTAAAGAAGAGGAATTTTATTACATCATCCTTGATGAATCACAGAATATAAAGAATATCAATTCTCAGATTTCAAAAGCAGTAATGCTTCTTTGGTCCAAACATCGGCTTGCCTTAAGTGGGACACCGATTGAAAATAACCTATCTGAACTCTATTCACTCTTTCGGTTTCTCAACCCTTCTATGTTTAGTTCGATTGATGATTTTAATCAGTCATACATCATTCCCATTCAGAAGGAAAATGACAAAGATGTCCTGTATGAATTGAAAAAGAAGATATATCCCTTTGTGTTGAGGCGTTTAAAAAAAGAGGTGTTAAAAGACCTACCTGACAAGATTGAGCAGATACTATTTGTCGATATGAGCCAGGAACAACAGATTTTTTATGAAAATAGGCGTCGTTTTTATTATCAAACAGTAAAGACCCAAATTGCCCAGAGTGGGCTTGAAAAGTCTCAGTTTTTTATCTTTCAGGCATTAAGCGAACTGCGTCAGATTGCCTCTATCCCGGAATCTAAAAGCCAGATGCAAATAATCTCTCCCAAGCGTGAAGCACTTTTAGACAATATCATGGATGTGGTTGCCAATGACCATAAAGTTTTAGTCTTTGCCAATTTCTTAGATGTAATTGATTGTGTTTCAGCTGACCTTGAAAAAGCGGGCATTGAGTATTTGACAATGACAGGTGCTACCAAAGATAGAAAGCAACTTGTAGAGGCATTTCAGAATGATGACACCTACAAGGTATTCTTAATGACCCTGAAGACAGGTGGATTGGGACTTAATTTGACCGCGGCTGACTATATCTTTATCTTTGACCCATGGTGGAATAAAGCCGCAGAAGAACAGGCGATTGATAGAACCCACCGCATCGGCCAGGATAAAACGGTATTCAGTTATAAACTAATAACCAAAGGAACGATTGAAGAGAAGATATTGGAATTGCAAAGGAGAAAGAAGGTGCTTTTTGAGTCTTTGATTTCAAGTGATGGATTGTCACTGAAAACCTTGGATAATCAAGATATAGAGTTTGTATTAGGAGAGTAGAGAGTAGAGAGTAGAGAGAATTGGAGAGAATATTGTAAATTCATTTGACAGGCAAAAAGTTATATGGTAAAATGCTGACAACGGATAGACACAAAATCTGACCAGACATTTTATGGCTTGAGTTGTAGGGATAGAAATTTAGAACCTATTCAAGAAACTAAAGGGTGCCATAATATCTTTGCCGATGAGGGATTGATTAAGGAGTGGCTATGAAAAAGGAATACAGTATCAAAGTTAAAGATCTGCCAGAAGAAGAAAAGCCAAGAGAGAAACTGAAGAAGTATGGCCCTAATGCCTTGAAGAACTATGAGCTTTTATCTATTATCCTTGGTAAAGGAACAATAAAAGAGGATGTCTTTGGAATTGCTAAGAGGGTAATTGATGAATATGGCTCAAGGGCTATAACTACAGAGGCAGATGTGGAAAAGGTAAAGAAAATTTTGGAGATAGGTGATGTCCATGCTTGCCAGGTAGTAGCCTGTTTTGAATTGGGCAGGAGATTTTTTAGCCAAACAAAAGAGGTCTGCATCCGTACACCAGAGGATGCCTTTAAATATCTATCTGAAATGAAGAAGTTGAATAAGGAGCACTTTCGAGGGCTTTATCTGGATGTGAAAAACAAACTTATCCGTGATGAAATCATCTCTATTGGTACACTGACGACAAACCTTATCCATCCAAGAGAAGTTTTTCAACCCGCCATTCAATACTCAGCCGTAGGCATAATCCTGGCACACAATCATCCTTCTGGCGACCCTACTCCAAGTAAGGACGATATAGCGGTTACCCACCAGATAATGGAGGTTGGCAAGGTAATGGATATAGATGTCTTAGACCATATCATCATCGGTGATGACCAATTTGTCAGTTTGAAAGAAAAAGGAGAGATGTAGATGAGCAAAATTACTTATGATTTGACCAGACCAGAGTTGATTAGAGAGGATGAGAAAAACAAGAATGAAATTTTAGACGAGGTTTTTAAGGGGCCGGAGGTCAAGTATGGCTTGAAGGTCTTTAGTCAAAGAGAGTTTGACGGTCTTATTTTGCGAGAAGAGCGGGGTAAATATGTGGTCAACTGTCCTATTTCTCGCCAAATGAGGTCTGCCAGGCCTGAAGAGATTATTCGCCAATTAGTGATCAACAAATTGATTGGAGAGTTGAATTACCCAGAGGAGAGGATAGCGGTTGAGGTGTCTATCAAGATGGGCTCTACCTATGCCTCAAAAAAGGCTGATATTGTTGTCTATGAGGATGAGGCTAAAGAACATTCACGAATAATTATTGAGGTAAAGAAACCTAATCGAAAGGATGGTTTGGAACAGCTCCACTCCTATATGAATGCCACCGGCGTCTATTATGGAGCATGGATTAATGGAAATGAAGATGTCTGCCAATTAAGAGTAGAGCCAAATATCTTTGAGACCATCAAAAGACTCCCTGGAGTGAATGAGGATATAGATGATATTAGGGAGCCAATTAAAAAGAAAGACTTAACCCCCATTCATGATCTAAAGGGCAAGATTCAGGAATTAGAGAACACTGTCTTAGCCAATGCGGGTGTTTCTGCCTTTGATGCCATCTTTCCCCTTATCTTTGCCAAACTCTGGGACGAAAACGACAAAGGCGAAGATGATACAATGGAATTTCGCACCACAACTGCTACTCCTGCTGAACAATACAAGCGTCTAAATGGTCTCTTTAAGAAGGCTATCTCTGAGTGGCAGGATATATTTGACAAAAATGCCGAGATTCAACTTACCCCTGAAGCCTTAATCCCTGTTGCCTCTGCCTTACAATACGACAGGTTTTTCGATACAGACCTTGATGTGATTGATGCTGCCTTTGAGTATATGATCAACCCTGAACAGAAAGGGGATAAGGGACAGTATTTCACTCCCCGCCAGGTAGTTAAAATGTGCGTCAAGATGCTTAATCCTAAGAGGGATGAGCTTGCCCTCGATCCTGCCTGTGGTGCCTGTGGCTTTATGATCCACACCCTAAACTGGGTCTATGAAAGAGAGATAAAACCCAAATATGGGGATAGCCTTAAAAAGAAATACGAATACGCCAATTCAAGGCTTTTTGCTATAGATTTTGACCCACGGCTTGCCCGGGTAGCAATGGCGATGATGCTCATTGCTGGTGATGGTAAGACCAATGTTTATCGAGCAAGCTCCTTAGACCCAAGGGAATGGAAGAATAGGAAGGATGGACTTCAAAGTGCAATCCAAAATGGGATGTTTAATGTGGTGATGACTAATCCGCCCTTTGCCGGAGAGATTAAGCAGCCAGAGATATTGGGCAGGTTTGACCTCTCCTATAAAGGAGACCCAACCAAATACAAGCGGCAGAATAAGATGACCAGGGATGTCCTCTTCCTGGAACGGTGTCTCTCCTTCCTGAAGCCCGGTGGCAGGATGGCCATTGTTTTGCCTCAAGGCAATCTCAACAACACCAATGCCGAATATATCAGAAGGTTTGTGATGGAGAGAGCAAGAATCTTAGCAGTGGTTGGCCTTAATGTCAATACCTTTAAGCCCTTTACTGGAACAAAGACCTCTGTTTTATTCTTACAGAAGTGGCAGGATAAACCGTTAGAGGACTATCCCATCTTTATGGCTACCTCTGAGAAGTCAGGCAAGAATAACAGTGGGGAGTATGTATTCAAGAAGAGTAAAGAAGGTCATTATATTGATGATGAGGGAAGAGAGATTGACCCGAATAGGGAGAAGAAGGTGGTTGACTCTGACTTAGACGAGATAGCCGAAGGATTCATCGAATTTGCCAGAGAGCAGAGATTGGATTTTTGGAGGTGAGAGATGACAGAGAATAAAGAGATAAGGAAGGTTATTAACCAAATTACGGAAAGGATTAAAAGGGAATACCAGCCAGAAAAGATCATCCTATTTGGTTCTTATGCTTATGGTAAGCCAGCCGAAGAGAGTGATATCGACCTTTTTATCATTAAGGAGACAGGGAAAAGAAGGATGGATAGATTTTGTGAAGTGAGGAAGATATTGAGAGATATTCATGGTGTTTCAATCCAACCAGTAGTCTTCACAAAGGCTGAGCTCAATAGTAGACTGAAGATCAGAGATGACTTTATCTTAGAGATAGTGGAAAAAGGGAAGGTTTTATATGGATAATAACAAGATAAGAGCATCAGAATGGTGCAAGAAGGCGGAGCATGATATCGAGGCAGTAAAGATACTCATAGAGAAAGGCGGCCCATCTGATGTGGCCGGGGTTTTGCTTCAGCAGGGTGTTGAGAAATATCTGAAGGGCTATCTGATAAGTAAGGGCTGGAAGTTGAGGAAGATACACGATCTAAAGGTGCTCCTTGACGAAGCAACAAAATATGACCCTTTGTTTAGCCAATACTATGACCTGTTTGATGTATTAACCCAATACTACTTTGAGGAAAAATATCCCTTTGGTGAGATAGAGGCTTCTTTAGAGGATATTGAAAATGGGTTTGAGGATATTCAGGAGTTGATTGATTTCATAAAGGGGGATTTAAGTAGAGATGGCTGAGGTTTCAATTGTCAAAAAGAGTGAATTGGAAGGTGCCTTAAGAATAGATGCAGAGTATTATCGGCCAAGGTATTTGGAGATAAATAAAATTCTGAAATACTCACCTTTGTTAAGTAGCATTTCTTCAAAAATAACTGATTTTGGAGCATATTCTCAAACCAATTTCATTGAGTATCAAGATGATGGAATTCGTTTTTTAAGAAATCAAGATATTAGTGAGGTATTTATCGCAAATACTGAATCTATTTATATTACAGAAAACACTTATAAAAAATTGTCCTTAAAATTGGAAGAAGGGGACATTGTTATTCCAAGAGTTGGAACTCTTGGGAAAGCGAGTGTAATTACAGAAAAATATCTTCCGTGCAGTGCCAATCAAAATCTTGCCCAAGTCAAAGTTCAAAAAGGCATTAGCCCATACTATGTATCTGTTTTTTTATCATGCAGGTATGGCTTGAGTCAAATTTTCAGATGTGCAACGGGAAATGTTCAGCCGTGGCTTAACCTCCAGCAAATAAGCAATCTAAAAATCTATCTCCCTGATGTAAAAAAACAGTTGGAGGTTGAAAAAATAGCTATTGAAGCCATAAGTAAAAAAGAGTATAGCGAAAATCTCTACTCCCAAGCCGAACAGATGCTTTTGGAAGAATTAGGGATAGAAGATTTAGACTTAAGCCACCAGCTTTTTTATACCACCAATCTCAATGATACTAAACAAGCCCATCGCATAGATGCCGAATATTACCAGCCTAAGTATGAAAGGGTGATTGAGAAAGTTAAAAAGAAAGTAGCAACAAAAAGTTTAGGTGAATTGGTTGAGATTAGAAAAGGAGTTGAGCCGGGAAGTGAGGTATACCAGAATAGCGGTATTCCATTTGTAAGAGTGAGCAATCTGACAAAGTACGAGATAAATGACAACAATCAACAATATCTATCAGAAGAACTATACAACAGATTTAGTCTCCTGTATCAACCAAAGGTCGGCGAGGTTTTACTATCAAAAGATGCCACCCCTGGCATTGCCCTTGTAGTTAGAGAAGATTGGCAAATGATAATTTCTGGTGGGATTTTGAGATTAAGTGTTAATGATGAGGTAAACAACGAATACTTAGCATTAATCTTAAATTCACCTGTTGTGCAATATCAAATTCAAAGAGATGCTGGAGGTTCAATAATAAACCACTGGAGACCTGATCAGATAAAGAATACTGTGATTCCCACTTTATCGAAACCAAAACAACAAAAATTAGCTGATTTTGTCCTTCAATCTCACCAAGCCAGAAAAGAGGCCAAAGAGCTTTTAGAAGAAGCCAAAGAGAAAGTAGAAAAGATGATTTTAGAAAAGAATAGCGAGAAGGCTACAGAATGCAAATTGTTTATAGCTAAAGGAGGTCAAAAAGATGAAATCTGAAGATTTGATTAAAATATTTGAGGCGTTTGTAAAGAGAGATAACGATGCATTCTTTAAGAGTGCTGAGGAGATAATAGAAGGGGAAAAGAGAAAGAAACACCACCTATTAGCGACACAACTTCTACGGATTTTGAAGGAGAACTCAACGAAGTCGACTATAAATACTCACCAAATTCCACCAGTCCCCAGAGATAATGAAAAGGGATTTAAATTATTAGATGTTAAGAAACTATTTTTAGGGTGGGACGATATAGTATTAGCAAAAGAGACTGAAAAAACTTTGAATCAAATTGCGAAGGAATTAGAAATAGAAGATTTATTGGCTTCTTATGGGTTAAACCCTAAACGGAAAATACTCTTTTATGGTCCTCCAGGGACAGGTAAGACCCTTGCCGCAAAGATTATGAGTTCGATTATCGGATACCCTTTAGTTTATGTAAGATTTGAATCTGTAATATCATCATATTTAGGAGAAACAGCGTCAAACTTAAGAAAAATATTTGATTTTATAGAAAAAGGTAGGTGGGTAGTTCTCTTTGATGAGTTTGATATAATCGGAAAGCAAAGAGATGATCCGACAGAACATGGAGAGATTAAACGGGTGGTAAATAATTTTATGTTGATACTTGAAAATTACGAAGGTGATAGTACCATCATAGCATCTACAAATCACCCACAGTTGCTTGATATTGGTGTATGGCGAAGATTTGATGAAGTCGTTTATTTTGGCCTTCCAGATAAGGAGAGGCGAAAGAGGATATTTGAAAAATATTTAAGAGTTTTAAAGAAAAGCGAGAATTTCTCTTTAAATGGACTTTCCGAAGAGACCGAAGGATTTTCTGGGGCAGACATTGAACAAACCTGTGTGAATGCCCTTAAAAGCACGATATTGAGTGGTAGAGATCTTATTGGTTTTGATGATGTAAAAGGGGCTATCTTAACCCAAAAAGAAAGGATTAAGATTAAAGGGGTGACAAAAATATGAGTGACCATCTTAAATTACCCTTCTATGAAGGTGAGTATAAAAGAAAGGTGCAAGATGGAGGAAGGATTGGTCCTCGTTCAGATAGAAAAGGTTTCTCTGAGGTTCAAATCTTTAATCTTGGAGGAATAAAAAGAGATTTTGAAAGAGACAAAGAAAGATTTAAGCAATTTTTCGACCCTAATCTCATTTTCAAGATTGAGCTAAATCAATCTGTAGATGAAGAAGAATTTATAAAGTTCTTAGCAAGGAATGAGATAAAAGTGATTTCTCCCTCTCCCGAAGGTAAAGGGTATTGGATCTTGCTTGCAGATGATGAAAGATTAGTTGAGATTGAAAAAAAAATAAAAGAATATGGAAAAACGGGGAAAAATAAAAAGTTTGATGCTATATCCTCTTTTGAACCTATCCCTTTACAAGAAAAGATAGGTGAACAACTTCATGATAAGCCATTACAAGAAGGCGAAGAGAGTTACCTGGATGTAGAGATTTGGAGGATGGAGGATGAAGAACTTGAGAAATTCTTGGATGGTTTTAAACAACTGATAATAAGTAAAGGTGGACAGGTAACCGATGAATTAAAAACCGAAAATCTCTGTTTAATAAGGGCCAAAATCAACAAATCTCTCTTTGACGAAATAATAGTGCTAAGGGAGATAAACCGAATAGACAGACCTCCAAAGCCTTACATAACATATCAGATGTTATCCACCCCATTAGAAGAACTTAGTATAGAAGGTCCCCCGGATAAGAATGCTACTGCTGTTGCTCTACTTGATAGTGGGATTTTATCAAACCATCCTTTATTAGAAAAAGCAGTAGGTGATGAGATAGCAATCCCTACACTTTCTAATGATAAGATTCAAGAAGATAAACCTCAAGATGATGTAGGGCATGGGACAAAAGTTGCAGGAGTTGTACTTTATGGTGATATAAGAGAGTGTATTAATAATAAAAGATTTCAGCCTGAGGTTTGGATACTTTCAGCAAAGATTATGTTCAAAGAAGAAAATCCCATAACAGGAGAAATTACTACTGCTTATGATGAAAGTGAGCTTTTGGAACATCAGTTAGAGAGGGCTGTAAGATATTTTGTTAAAAACTTTTCTAATTGCAAGGTGATAAATATCTCCTTTGGCGACCGCCACAAGAAGATGTTTGGCAACAAAAGACAATTTGCCTTAGCAACTCTGATAGATGAGCTTGCCAAAGAACTCGATATTGTTTTTGTTATCTCTGCTGGTAACCTCTCAAATCCCAAAAACTTAGGCTTTCCAGAAAAATACCCTTTCTATCTAATCGATGAAAAAGAAGATGTGAAGATAATAGACCCTGCATCTTCTGCTTATGCTATTACTGTAGGTTCTGTCTCTCAACAGGTTGGCCCTTCTAATATAAGACAGATGGAGTTATTCTTTTCACCTGTACAAACTAACCATCCTTCACCTTTTACCCGAGTTGGTTTAGGATACAAAGGGATGATAAAGCCTGAATTGATAGAGGAAGGTGGGAATATTATTTATTCAGCCAGCGACTCCCTTAAGATGGAAGACATAGGAGGAAAACTTATTGTTTTGAATCCACAATGGATTGAAGAAGGAAGACTCTTTACCGTAGATTATGGAACAAGTTTCTCTGCCCCAAGAATTAGTCATTATATTGCAAAGCTTTTCAATCAATTTCCAGAATATTCTCCGAATCTTATAAAAGCATTACTTATATCCTCTGCTGAAATACCTTCTGATAGACCATCCTCTTTAGCTGAACTAACCTTTAATGATTCAGACATTAAACTTGTAGATTTATTGAAAATCTATGGCTACGGAAAACCAAACTTTGAGCAGGCTGTATCATCCGACGATAACCATGTTCTGCTTATAGCAGAAAAGAAGATTAAATTAGATGGTATTCATTTGTATTACTTTTATCTATCAAGAGAATTTATTGAAGAATCAGGAGATAGAGAAATTTCAGTGGCTCTTGTCTATAACCCACCTATAAGGAGAAATAGAATTGACTATATGGGTGTTAGCATGGAATTTCACCTCTTTAAGAATGCCGGAGTTCAAGAAATTCTGAAAGGCTATGAAAGGATACTTCAGATTAAGAAAGAAGAAGAAACAGAGGTGACAGTTCCTGAAGAGTTAAAGATAAAAGAGATAGATATTCATCCTAGTGTGCGCTTGCGTAAGAAGTGCTTGCATCAAAAAGGGATAAAAATCTATTCAAAAAAACCAGACATTTCTTTAGATAAACCACTTGTTTTGGCGGTTATCTCTCAAAAGCAATGGATTAAAAAAGAAGACTACCTTCAGGATTATGCCGTTGTCGTTAAAATAAAACACAAAGCGAGAATAGATCTTTATAATAGCATAAGACACAGGATTGAGGAAAGGGTAAAGATAAAGGTATGACAAAAAACAAGGGTAGATAACCTTCTGGTAATAAAAATATAGAGGAAATAATTCCTGAAATGACCCAAGCACTTTTAAAAGAAAGAGTAAAAGTTAATACAGGTTTAGTTGAGATTAGGCGTCCAAAGGTAAAAGTCAAAGAGTACCCTATGTTAGACGGTTCAAAGAAAACCCTTGTCCAACAGGTAGCTGATGGTTCGATTATCAAAAGATTTGACAAAACCCCAGTTCCAGAAAAGCCAACGGATGTTGTCTGCCCTCATTTTCTTGAGCTAAAATGGGCGTATGGTTGTCCCTATGACTGCTCCTGGTGCTATCTTAAAGGCACCTTTAGGTTTCATAATGGAAGGATTCTGCCTGGCTTTAAGGTTAAAGACTTTGATAAGATAAAATTGCATGTTGAGGAATTTCTTAATAAAGTGGATGAATCAGAGATTCTAAATACAGGTGAAATTGCTGATTCCTTGATGTATGAGGGTAACTCAAAATCATTCTCTTCCTTTATCATTCCTATCTTTGAATCTCAAAACAGACATAAGGTATTATTCTTAACGAAATCCAATAAGGTTGAAAATCTTCTGAAGGCTGACTTGCATAATCAGATAATAGTTAGCTTCAGTCTGAATGCCGAGCCAGTGGCTAAAGAGTGGGAATTAAAGGCACCCACTCCTTGCGAGCGGCTAAAGGCAGCCAGAAAACTTTATGAGAAGGGATACGAAATCAGATTAAGGATAGACCCGATTGTGCCTATCGAGGATTGGGAAAGACATTATTTAGAATTGATTGACCAAATCTTTAATTCACTGATACCAGAGCGTATCACCCTCGGTTCATTAAGAGGACTCCAGAGCACCATCAACGGCAGTTCTGACAGGTCGTGGGTAAAGTTTCTGACCGAGCGTTCTAACTGGGGTCAAAAGATAGAGTTCAATCTTAGATATAATGCCTACAAAAGAGTGATTGACTACTTACAAGAAAAATATAGTTACAAAAAGATTGCCCTGTGTAAAGAGACAAAGGCAATGTGGAAGGTTCTAAACATGGATTATCGACAGATTAGATGTAATTGTATATGGTGATGCCACTGCAAACCCCAATCAATTACTTCTATTTGAATCAACACCTGATTTTTCTCGGCTTAAAAGGATGATTGTTGACAAATTCAAAGGACAAGAGGTATCCGTAGAAAATATTAATGACTTTGTTCTCGTTCATACCCCATTTATTCATTTCAAAACACAGGTGTTAAAACTTATGGAGAAAACATCCCCTCCAGAGATTGAGGTTGTCTATAGCCGTAGAAAGAAAAAGTTTACTTATCCTGAAGGAACGAAGATTAAATTTCTATAAGTTTCTGTCTGTAGTTCCATCATTTTTTATTAAACCTTTCAGGCTTTTGAAGATGATTAAAAATGACGAAACTACAGTATTAGGAGGATGAGATGATATATCAGGAAAATTGGATTGATATTCTAAAGGAAATGGAATCACTCAGGTCATCAATAACGCATTATAGAAATATGCAATCACCCAAACAACCAGCACCACCAGAATTGAACCCGATAGAAAAAATGGTCGAGAAGATATATTCTACCGATATACTTAAAAAATTATACACTCGCTATATAAGATACTTTTTTAGTGAAAAGGACTTAGGTAATTTAAAAAAACTGACTCTGGTCAGGGCTCTGGCTAAAATTTATTCTGACAGAGAACTATTCAATAAACTGGTCTTGTGTCTGCCTCCTCTTGCAAAAAGAATATTCCATATCCTCATCTGGGAAGGAGGAGAACATAAACTTGAAAACCTTGAGAAACACCTTAACATAAGGATACTAAAAGGAGATAGACGCTACTATCAGAATCCAGCAGAAAGTATCGAAAGCGATTATCTGCTATTTCCAATTCACTCAACCTATGATTATCCCTTAATGAAGTTGTCATTCTATCTTCCTGAGTTATTAAGAAAAATATTTAAACAACACCTGCCTTTTCCAAAAGAGTATGAGTTGATTTCACTTGATAAAATCGAGAAGACAGATTTTATCTATGAAGATAATGACGAGGTAATAAGACAAATAAAACTTTGGTCTAACTATTTAAAACATGGTAATTTAAGATTTGGTGGCGATAAGATTCTTAAGACAACTCTTAAAGAAATGGTTACCTATTGTGGGATAAAAGAATTTTATGAGCATCAAGATAAGGGATTAGACTATATAAAAACTCGATTCATTATCAATTTTTTGCAGAAGATACCGCTGAAAAATGTTGATACCCCACCTGAATTTTTGAAAGAACTCTTTACCCGCTTCTTTTATAGCCAGAATTCTGAAAACTACCAATTACATCAATTGTTGTCTTATCTGAAAAATAGAGGATATTATTTTGAGTATGATGACTACGCGGGTAGAGAACAAAAGGTAAGAGAATCACTTTTTGAACTCTTAAGAAGTATTCCTCTCTCTTCCTGGGTCTCTTGTGAAAATTTAATCAAATATGCCCTGGCTAAAGGTATCTATTTAGAATTAATTAATATTAACACAAAATGGGAATTTTATTATATTAGAGAGACGACGGGAAAATATGGTTCTTACCTTGAAAATATTCGTATTTCCAATGAGATTTATAAAGATGCGGTTATAGTTCCTTTTGTTAAGACCGTTATGTTCCTTTTTGCCACCTTTGGGATAGTTGATATTGCCTATAATCTTCCCAAAAATGAAGTTTTGCAAGAAAAAGACCATCCCTATCTTTCTATCTATGACGGGTTGCAATATGTCCGATTGACAAAATTAGGGGCTTATATCTTAGGTCTGATTGAAAAATATGAGGTAGAGATTAAGGAAGAAAAAACCAATATTATTCTTGATGAGAGGAGATTGATTATCCATATAGAAGGAACTGATAGATTAAAAAGGATGGTTTTGGAAAAGGTAGCTACTCCAATAAGCGATAATCATTATAAAGTAGATTATGAATCCTTTTTTAAAGATTGTAATTCTAAGGAAGATATAAAACGAAAGGTTGAGTTTTTCAAAGGACAAATTTCCTCAAATTTACCTGAAATCTGGCATAATTTTTTGAATGAAATATTAGAAAAGATTAATCCTTTAAACTGCGAGGAGAAAATGGCTGTCTATAGATTGAAAAAGGACAAAGAATTGATTTGTTTGATTGCTACAGATGAGGTATTAAAAAAATATATCTTAAAGGCGGAAGACTACTGTATTCTTATTGATAAAAGCAATTCTGGCAAGGTCAAAAAAAGACTTAGAGAATTCGGTTACTTGATTGATAATATGTAAAGGGAAGGTAACTATTCAGCCACAAAGACACTAAGACACGAAGAAAGGAATTCGGGATTGGGGGATTCGGGAATAAAAGAATCCCCTACCCCCTAAATCCGAACCCCGATTTTTTAGAAGAATTGTAACTATTCACCACGAAGGGCACGGAGAGCACGAAGTGAAATTTGATGAATTATCGAATTCATGAAGCTCAAATATTGACATATATGGTAATACGTCAGTTATTTGGGGGAATGAACATTAACCTGCGGAGGACAAAGCAATGAAAAATAGTAGGCAAGTAGGTAGTAGGTAAGTAGGAAAGGGATAAAGGATGTGTACGGTATTCTTCTTCTGGGGGTAATGTCTCCCCCTTTCCTACTTTCCTACTCTCCTACTTCCTACTTTCAGGAGAATCCCCCATTTCACTGAGGCATTACCATAAAGAGATTTGTTCTGTAACATCTTCGTGTCCTTCGTGCTCTTCGTGGTGAATAGTTACGAAAGTATTTATTAATGAAAATAATGAGAAAGAAAGCATCAGAGAATTATATTGTAGTATTATTATTTCTGCTAATAGTTAATTGGGTAACTCTGGATTCTTTATTATCTTCTGTATCTGCCCAGTTAGCAGATAGTTCCTGGCCCATGTTCCATCATGATGTGGAGCATACAGGTAGAAGCCCATATACCGGTCCTGCTACACCAAAATTGAAATGGTGTTATGATACAAAGAGCGGTATTATCTCCTCTTCTTCAGCAATTGGTGTTAATGGAACAGTATATGTAGGGGGGTATGATGGTAACCTATATGCCATAAACCCGGATGGTACCTTAAAATGGAAATATGCTATGGGGTGGTCTGGTTTCACTTCCTCTCCAGCAATTGGTACTGATGGAACAGTTTATATACGCTCAATGGCCATAAACTTAGATGGTACTCTTAAGTGGAGATATACTACTGCTCGTGGAACTGGAGGTTTATCTTCTCCAGCAATTAGTGCTGATGGAACAATCTATGTAGGGTCATATAATAATAACCTCTATGCCATAAACTTAGATGGTACTCTTAAGTGGAAATATCCTACTGAAAGTGCTATTCACTCCTCACCTGCCATCGATTCTGATGGAACAATCTATGTAGGAACATGCAAAGGTAATCTTTATGCCATAAACTTAGATGGTACTCTTAAGTGGAAATATCCAATTACGGGGGATATCAATGTATCTTCTCCAAGCATTGGCTCTGATGGAACAGTTTATGTAGGTTCAGGAGATAGTAATCTTTATGCCATAAACTCAGATGGTACTCTTAAGTGGAAATATCCTACTGAAAGTGCTATTCATTCCTCACCTGCCATTGATTCTGATGGAACAATCTATGTAGGGTCATATGATGGCAACCTTTATGCTATAAACTTAGATGGTACTCTTAAGTGGAAATATCCTACTGGAAGTTATATTTCCTCCTCACCTGTTATTGATTCTGATGGAACAATTTATGTAGGAGCATGGAATAGTAATCTTTACGCCATAAACCCAAATGGCAGTCTTAAGTGGAAATATGTAACTGGTGATAAAATTCACTTATCTTCTCCAGTAATTGGTGCTGATGGAACAATCTATGTAGGATGTGGGGATGGTAAACTCTATGCCATTGGAGATTAGAGAGAAGGAAATATTAGGTATTATAGACATATTATAAAAGCAAGAGACAAAAATTTTGCCACCTGTGCGGTTAAATGTAAAATGGATAATGTAAAATGAAAATGTATAACTGAAAAGTAATGAGTCTTGCGAAGTACTAAAATTTCCCATTTTTCATTTTCTATTTTACATTTTACATTTATTTTTCCTTTGCGTCTCTGCGATGAATTAGTCTAATCGCACAGGTTGAAATTTTGCAACCTGTGAAATAGGAATATTTTGATCGCGGTTAGTATAAGAAGGGGGATAAGGGGATAAAGGGGATATGGAGATATCACAAGAATATCAAGAAAATCTACTTACTGAGATAATAATTCAATGTATTATCAAGGTACACCAGACACTGGGGCCAGGTTTTCTGGAGAGTATTTACCGATTTAAAAGCTACAGGTGTAAAGGTGGCTATTCTTGTAAACTTTGCTAAAGAAAAGGCAGATTTTAGAAGAGTGGAATTAGAATAATATCCCCTTATCTCCTTAATCTCCCTATCTCCTTTTCTTACACCAAGTAGTGGGGTATAATTTTGTTTTTCCATGTCGACCTATTTCACAGGTCGAAATTTTGTATACATAAAGCCTCTTGTTTGCTTGTTAAATTATGGTGAAGTAAGTAAAGGATAATTTATCTTGTAAGCGTTCAGGTGTCCATAAGGAGAAAAGGGGAAATGGGGAGAAAGGAGAGTGGTAGTGGAATTAGGTAGCAGAAGGTTTCATCAGTTGTCAATGACATTCTAAATAATATGATTTTCTTACTAAAATAAGAATACTTTTTCCCCTTTTCCCTAATTTCTCCATTTCCCCTTCGTTACACCCTGAACGGTTACTTTATCTTACTATACTGTGGAGAGGAGGAGGTTTTTTAGTGTTATGCTCAATTTAGTTGCTGGATTTTTGACATTTAAGTTTTTTAAAGATACTTGAGCTCTTGAATCTTTTCTTAGTATTTTTTTCTGGGAAGAACCTGATAGCAATTATCCCGGGCTCAGCCTGGTAAAGGACAAAACGCACTCTAAAGGCTGCGGCTACTTGATATTTCAATATTTTACTCGATAGATGGTAGCCCCAGGTTTCAGATTGCGAAGTCATAATCTTCTATGTATCTCACCTTTGCTCCCAAGGCTACCCTTACCTGATAGCATTGAGTTGAGATTAGAAATCAGGGTGAGTCCGGGGATAATATGGAAGGGGAAAAGTATGCCTCGATCCCTTATTATATTATTCATCGGTTTAATTACCCTACCTGCCTATGCGGGTACATGGACACAGACTACTTCAGCAGATTTTGAAAGTGGTACATATACTGATGCAGTAATCTTAAATGAGACTATCATCTCTACCAATGGTAAGTTATATAATCTTTGTGTAGGTGATAACCAGGATACCTATATGCCTACCGCTACTACTTACTGGACTCCTACACCTACGGGTACTATAACCCAGATATTTATTAATCAAGAAACAGAGTTAAATTATGATTGGTTTTATGTCTATGATGCTAATAATTGCGAGATTTGGTCTACTACCGGAATTTTTAATCAATGGATAGATATAGATGAAACTACTGGTATTAAAGATAGAGTGGTAACAGATTCTCTTTATTGGAATTATTTTGGTGGAGATATCCCTAAGGTAAAACTCTCAGATGGATGTATTGTCTTAGTTGCAACAACAACTTACTATTTTAATGATGATTTTGAGACCGGTGCCCCAGGCTGGACAAAAAGACCCAATGATGCAGCATGGCACTTAGTAGAGGATGGTGTCAGTCCCTATCCAAATAGTCATAGTCCAACACATAGTGGTTGGTATGGACAGGATGCCACTGGGGACTATGAGATTGGGAAGGTAAGAAACTGGGGTTATGTAAGAAGTCCATGGATAGACTTAACCTCTGTAACTCAGGCAACATTAAACTGGTGGCATTGGAGTGAAACTGAGGAACACGGTGAGCCGGGGTATGACAGGCAAGTAGTTTATGTATATGATGGTTCAGTAGAACATCAAGTCTGGTACTGGGATGCTGTTTCTGATAATATCCAACCGTGGAGACGGGAGTCTGTTGATATATCAGCCTATGTAGGACAGCAGGTGCAAATTAGATTTCTTTTCGATACGGTAGATGGGTTGTATAATGATTATCGAGGCTGGTATATTGATAATGTTACTATCCAGGCAAGTGGTTATTTTTTATCAGGAACTTTCGCATCCGCTGCCTATGATACCGGTAATATAAGTGATTTCAATTTTATTTACTGGACGGCAGATACCACTGGTACAGGTACATCTGTAAAATTTCAAATTCGTACTGCTGCTACTGAAGGAGAATTAAATACTGCTACATGGTATGGACCAACCGGCACAGGAGACTATTATACTACAAGTGGTACTTCCATTAATTCAATTCATAATAATGATAGATGGGTTCAATATAGAGTAATATTAGAAACCACTGATCCTGACTATACCCCCAGTCTACATGATGTAACTATTATCTATACTTGTAATCTGCCACCTAATTCCTTCTCACTAATCTCACCACTTAATGATAGTTATACTAAAGACCTTACCCCTACATTTGACTGGGAGGATTCCTCAGATTCCAACTCAGGAGATACTATAACCTATACCCTATGGTATTCTATTGACCCTACCTTTAGTATCAAGACAGAAGTAACAGGTCTTGGGACAAGTATATATACACCTACTACAAATTTAAATGATATGTCAACATATTATTGGAAAGTGAAGGCAGTAGATAATCATTTAGCACAGACATGGAGTAACGAAACGAACTGTCTTAATATTAATACTACTAATAGCCCACCCAATTCCTTTTCACTCCTTTTGCCTACTAATGGTACTGAAACAACTAATCTAACCTCACCATTTGATTGGGAGGATACAATAGATCCAGATCCAGGTGATACAGTAACTTATACCCTCTGGTACTCAACTGATTCTAATTTTACTACTAAGATAGAGGTAACTGGACTTATGGTAAGCAATTATACCCCTTCAACTAACTTGATAGATAATTCAATCTATTATTGGAAGGTAAATGCCGTAGATAATCATGGAGTTTATAGATGGAGTAATCAAATAGACTGGCAGTTTAGTACTAATGTTGCCAATGAACTACCGACAAATTTCTCACTTATAGAACCAGATAATCTGAGTGTTACAAATGACCTTACTCCAACATTTACCTGGGGTATCTCTACAGATCCTGACCCACAAGATACTATCACTTATACTATCTGGTACTCTACTGATACTACTTTTGCTACTAAGACAGAGATAAGTGGACTGGGTTCAAATACCTACACCCCAGCAACTGATTTAGAAGATAATTCAACCTATTACTGGAAGGTAAAGGCGATAGATAATCATGGCTCTTCAACATGGGGTAGCCAGACAGACTGGAGTTTTAGTACTAATGCAAGGAATAAGCCTCCTTATAATTTCTCATTAAATTCACCTGATAATGGTGTAACTACAGATTTAAGACCTACATTTGACTGGGATGATACAGTAGATCCAGAAGGTGGCACCATAACCTATACCTTATGGTATTCTACAGATAGTAGCTTTATCACTAAGACAGAGATAACAGGGTTAACTTCAAGCCGCTACACACCTACCTCTGATTTGGTAGACAACTCAACTTATTACTGGAAGGTAAGGGCAGTTGACAATAACAATGCCTATACCTGGAGTAATGAGACAAACTGGAGTATTAATACAGATGCCACTGCCTGGACACAAACCGATGAACAAGACTTTTCACTTGGACTGCTCAATAATGTAGGCACAACCTCAAGCCCTGGGGATGTAAAGTTAACACCGCTTTCTTATCCATATCATGAGAGCTTAATCAATAATGAATTTATGACCGGTGGCATAGCACAAAATTGGCGGCATAATGAGCGAGTTTGGCAATATACACTGCCCTTTACCTTTCCTTTTTATGGTACAGATTACAATACTGTCTGGGTATCTTCAAATGGTTTTTTAAATCTTACATCAACAACTAATGCTGATTATGATAATACATCTGCTAAGTTGAAGAATAATCTAAGAATTGCACCTTTATGGGATAATCTCCGCACTGATGGCACTGCTCAAACAGGAGAGGATATATATATTCATCAGCCAACCACTGACTCTATCTATATCAGATGGTGTGGACAGACTCACTCAGGTAATTATCCAGTAAATTTTGGAGTGGTACTTTATCAAAATGGAACTATCAAATTTAATTATGGTAGTGGGAATACAGGTCTAACTCCAACTGTAGGAATCTCAAACGGTGATGGGACTAACTATCTATTCTCTAATTATAACATGAATAACTCTATTACCAATGCCCAAACCAGCCTAATAGAAAGGAATTATCAAGGTTCAGGTTCTCTGCAATCATCTGGATATGATACAGGTCAGGAGAGCACTTTTGATAATATCTACTTTAGTGCTGATATTTCTGGGGTAACATCTTTAGTATTTCAAATTCGTACTGCGGGCACCGAGGGTGCGTTGAGTAGTGCTACATGGTATGGACCTACTGGGACTGGAGATTACTATACTACTTCAGCTACTGCAATTAATTCCATTCATAATGGTGATAGATGGGTTCAATACAAGGCATCTTTCACTACTACTAATTCTGCTGACACACCAAATTTAAGAGATATAACTATCGCTTATAGCTCTACACCAGTTGGTGTTGACCATTTTCATGTAACCGGGATTACAAACCCTATCTCTATCGGGGTATCATCAGATGTAAAAGTAATTGCTCATGATGCTTCACATAATGTTGTTACTAATTATATTGGAACAATTACCTTTACCTCATCTGATCCATTAGCAATCTTGCCTAATGATTATAAATTTACACTTGCAGATGCAGGTACTAAAACCTTTACTGCTGGAGTAACCTTTAATACCATAGGAACTCAAAGTGTAAGTGTCATGGATGTTGCAGATAATAGCATTAGGGGTACACAGAGTGATATTAATGTTGTTGGGGCAAATATTGTGGTGACTAAAGATATGATTGTTAATCATGAATGGGATGGTGGAACAAACACTATTCCTGGAGCGACTATAATCTATGTCATTACCTATATTAATGATGGCAATGATACTGCAGGTTCGGTTACTATTACAGATAAACTAATGAATTATGCCATCTATGCTACTAATAGCTTGAGGATAGGAACATCAGGCTCTACTTATGAAAGTGCTACCCCTAAGACAGATGCAAAAGATATAGAATCTGGTGGTAGTGCAGACTGGAATGTGAATATTCCCCAAGCAGTAACCTTTGAACTTGGGAGTATTCCTGTCGGTGCATCAGGCAGGCTTTACTTTAAGGTTAGAGTTGACTAAAAGCGTAGAAAGGAGGAAAAAATCATGCACAAAAAATTACTAATATTTTTAATCCTTACCACCTTCCTGAATATAGATATTGCTTTTGGAAAAGACAATTCCATGAGTAGCAAGATTAATATTGCCTTGCATAAATCAGTAATCGGTAGTTTTGAACACAAAACAAATGCCACTGACGGCAACAATGAGTCTTTAGCTACTTCTCAAGATGTTACTGCGTCTTCCCAATATTTAATCATTGATTTGGGCAAACCTTATTACATCAATTTAGTAAGGATATTTTGGGATAAAGAAGGAATTAGCAGTAATTATCAAATAAAGACAAGTATGGATTTCATCAATTGGACTAGAGTTGCAGAAGATATTGATGGAACAACAGGTGAAGCAAAAGGAAATATAATTATAAAAGATACAGCATGTAAGGGAATAGCTGCTCAATATATACAGTTATTTATTCCCAAAGGGTTAAGTGTTGTAATTAAAGAAATCCAAGTAGCAGAATTACAGGTCTTCCCTGCCACTGAACTGAATGTTCAGATTGATGAAATAACCGCTACTGATATTACGGATAATAGTGTTAAAATTTTGTGGAAAACGAATATAGAAACTACTGGACAGGTACAGTATACTCCTGCTCATCAAAATAAGAAGAATATCTCCCTAAGCCTCGCTTCTGAAACTGACCATAATATAAGCTTGAAAAACTTACTTCCAGGAACTACCTATTACTATCAAATAACAGCAAAGGATTATTATGGAAATTTAACTTTATCCGATTACCATACCTTTACTACTACTGGTATTCCATTACCATTATTCTCAAGTATTGAAGTATCACAAGTATCTGAAACAACTGCTGTTATAAACTGGATAACTAATGTTCCAACCACCTCAGAACTTAGATATGGAACAGATACCAATTATAAAAAAGGTATTCTGATAAATAAAAATCTTCTACTTACTCATAATGTAGAGTTGAGTAGTCTTAGACCAAGTACAGTATATCATTTTGAAATAAGTGCAAAAGATGAATTTGGGCATAGAATAGTCTCAGAAGATATTACATTTACTACATTAGAAAATAACATTGCCCTAAAAAAGGTAGTAACAGGAACATTTATTCATTGTCCTGATAAAAGATATATTTCACAAAAGACAGAATTTATCTCTCGTGTGACAGATGGCTCAACAAGCTATTTTACAGGCATGGCTACTTCTGGTGATATTACTTTGGAAGACCAATATGTAATCATTGACCTTGGTAAAAAGTATCCTATTGATAAGATAGTTGCCTATTGGCGAAGTTTAGCATATAGTCAAGATTATACCATTAAAGTAAGTTTGGACGGTAGTGACTGGACTATTATTGATACAGGAATTAGTGGTGATGATGGTGTAAATGGTAGATCTGATACGGGAGATCCAATGAAGATTGTCAGTACACCATGTGATGGAGTGGAGGCACAGTATGTACAGCTATTTATAGCTAAAGGTAGTGTTTATTACCATAAGCACGAGGAATGGAGATTGGTGCAGTTGATGGAATTAAAGGTCTATGGTATTTGGAAAGGAGGAGGTGAGTAAACTGTAAAATTAACCCCTTAACAGGGATAACATATTTTTGCCTTTTCAAGAAAATAGGCAAAGAGACAAAAAAATCTTAAAAAGAAAGGAGGTGATAAAGGAATGCAAAGGTATATCTTGTTAGCTGTGCTAAGTTTAGGGCTAATGATGATTTTAGCCCCAAAGACAGCAGATGCACAAGTAGGTACCAGTGGTACTACCGCAGGCTCAGAGATTATCAATGGTACTGATACAGGTACTATCGGTATAGCAGACCAGGCGGGAGACATTGTAGTCACCTATATGGTTGGTAGTGTAGGAAGAACCTCAACTACTGCATCAGTGTTAACTCGTGTTGTAGAACAGATATACGGTGGAGAATGGGGTAATCTTCCTGAAAATGGGACAGATACACCGGGTGCGGCAGTAGACTATCTCTATACACTGGAGAATAAAGGTAACGCTGCTGATACCTTTTACCTGTCACTGAACACTACTGGATTGCCAGTCGGCTGGACAGCGGAGATTCTAAAAGATGGTGTTGCGACGACTACTATTACATTAGCTGAAGATGCAGAGGGAACATTTACGGTTAGAGTAACCATATCAGGGACGGCAGCAAATCTTGAGACAGGCGCGGTGATGGTAACTGGGACAACTACGAATGATGGTGGGACATACACTGTTGGTAATTGGATTTACGGTGGGGCAGATACTCTTACTCATCGTGGAACAACTACTGCTTTAGCCGCGGTTGTCACCTTAACCAAGAGTATGGAGTATGCTACACCAACAGGGTATCTGGGTAATAACCGCTATGTACCAGGTGGAACGATAACCTATATTATCACCTGCTACAATGCTGGTTCTTATACAGCAGGCTCTGTGACAATTACTGACAAGTTACCACTACATACGAGTTATGCTACGGGAACATTAAGAATGGGTACTGCAGGTGATACTTACAATACTGCTGGCACGAAGACCGATGGATATGATAACCAAGGTACCTGGGATGCTGATTGGGATGATAGTAATCAGATAGTACGATTTGAAATTGACACTATTGATCCAGCTGAAACAGTAAAACTATACTTTAGAGTGTACATTAAGTAATTGAGAGTTGTTTAAAAAAACTCATAACTTATAACACTATACTTGTGTCTGCTGTAGTAAAAATATACCTGTGTCCGAAAAGGATAATAGTGTATCAAAGTATCTATATCCGCAGAGGATAACAGTGTCCTATTAGTATTGTAGGTCGAGATTCATATCTCGACAAAAAAAGATTGTGTCCTTTAGACTATCGATGATAGAAAATCGACCTATATGGTAGGACTGCGTACCAATGGAGGGATAAAAGTGCCTAAAAGAATATCCTTGTATCCAGAAGAGACCTGGAGTGTCTTGAGAGGGTATTAGTCTGCTTGTAGGTCGAGATTCATATCTTGACAAAAAATGTTTATCTGTTTAACCCCTTATAAAAGGGATAATATATATTTTGCCATTTAAAGAAGGTTTTCGGATAAAAAGGTTCAAGGAGCGAGGTTCAAGGATTAAGGTGAATGGAAAAGAGAAGGATGCTAATGGGGTTGGAAACAGCACTTGTGAAATCAAAGGGCAAGAGGTGAAGAGTAGGGAAAGCCCCTGTTCCTTGCACCTTGATCCTTGTTCCTTCGGTGGGGGTGAAAAGAAGATTGTCTGTTTGGAAGGGCTAATAAAATCAACGCTCAAATTTATCCGAGAGCGTTATCAAAAAGAAAGGAGGTAGATAAAAATGGCAATTTCAAAAAAACAAAATGGGCAAAATCTTAAAAAGAAAGGAGGTGATAAAAGAATGCAAAGGTGTATTTCGTTAGCTATGCTAAGCTTAGGGCTGATGATGGTTTTAGCACCAAAGACAGTTAATGCGCAAGTAGGGACGAGTGGTACGACTGCAAATACACAGATACTTAACATGGCAACTGCTACTTATGTAATAGGTGGTAACACCAGAACTACCACGACGAATATCTCTATCACCGTAGGACAGATATACGGTGGTAGCTGGACTGTCCCGGCAAATAAGGATGGTATACCAAATGGTACGGTAGAGTATGTCTATGAGTTAATGAACAAGGGAAATTACGCAGATACCTTTAACTTAACCT
>JBFLXS010000020.1 GCA_040755795.1 bacterium
CCGAAGTACCATTGCACAACAATCCAGCAGAATTAGCTGTAAGGGAATATGTTGTAAAACGCAAGATCAGCATACAGACCAGAAGTGAGGAAGGGACACGGAGTTGGGAGACATTTTTGTCAATTAAAGATACATGTCGAAAACTTGGAGTGAATTTTCGTAAGTATTTATACGATAGACTTTCTGGAGAATACAGGCTGCCATCCTTAGCAGAGATGATCGGGCAGACAAGTGCAGTTTGTTATCCATGTGGCCATTCGCCATAAAAAACGGTTCTTTAGATATTATGTGGCTGTTGAAACTGTAAGGTGCAGATTGCCACTTGATGATGAGCAGTTACCTACATTCTTTGATCAACCAGAGTATATCCTCGCTTCCTCTATCCGTCTCTTTGACTTAAATCAGGATAATCTCCAACAAGCTTAAAAATAACTCATCCCATAACCTTATCTCAGGATCTGTCAGAAACCCATCTCTGGCAGGTCCTCCATCCTTACCTTAATCCCTAAAATAATAAAATAGACCAAAATATTCCTTTAAATATCTCTCTCTCAGGATTATTTAATCCTACTTGCCATCCCTCTTAACCCCATTTCTTAGGCCAATTTATCCCTCAAATTTAAGGGAAATTTATTGACCAAAATTACATCTGAGGCAAAATATTTCACTTCTACTACCCACATACCTACTCTGCCTACCATCTTGAATAAACCTACCTGCACAGGTCGAAAATATTTCTTACCATCCCATTAAATCCCCATGATTACTCACTCCTTTTTTTCACCGAGAATTGCTGTTAATAAAAATAAAAAAATAATCGTGTGCACGATTTAAAAGAAAAAATTCTATATCTCCTTGACTTTGCTGACGTTGTGTAAAAATTAGTGCGGAAGTTCCGATTTAACATTAATTCTCCAAAACCACTTCTGCCACCGCATACTCTTCGCAATGAGAAAGGGTAACCAACACATTTCTCACTCCCATTTCATCAACTAATTGTTTTACCTTACCATATAAATTGAGGGTGGGTTTACCTAATTCCCCATTTCTTACCTCAACATCTTTCCATTTTACACCCTTTTGCCACCCTATACCTATGGCTTTCATCAAAGCTTCCTTAGCTGCAAATCTAACTGCATAATGCTGATATCTATTTTTTTTACTATTACAATATTTTATCTCATAATCAGTAAATACTCTCATAAGAAAGGCACCATTTGAGCTTAATATTGATTTTTTAATCTTAGATATTTCAATAATATCATTTCCAATACCGTAGATCATTTTAACATCAACATCCTTTTGGGAGTCAAAATAGGATATGCCACCGCACTACATAGTATAAGGATGATTGCGTATATTGTAAAAGTACTTTGAAAATCCTCTCTTACAAAAACTCCAGTTATTATTGTACCCATCCCGCCACTTATAAAACGGATAAAACTATTCAGCGATACAGCTTTGCTTCGTGATTCAGTAGGAAAATCTGTTAACATAGTGACAAGTGAACCATGGTTGATTGTCCTACCTATTCCATAAATCAACAAAGCTACTGCAATCGATATAAATAGAATTTGAGAGGTAAATATATGCACTGCTGCTGCAGTAAGAAATGATCCTGAAATGACCATTGTTACCTTTCCCCATTTATCAGATAAAATTCCACCAATTAAACCACCAAATACTGAACCAATTCCTGTTAAAGTAAGAAGAGTGCTAATTTGGAACTGCCCCATTTGATGCTCTTGATAGAGGAATACTCCTAACCATGAGTAGATGCCATTCATCATAAAGCTTGTCAGAATTATATAGCAATAAACCATTATTCCCTCCTTAGAAAATAATATTTTCCAATAAGTTTCTCTCTCTCCTTTATATGTAATTTCTGAATCAGGAAGGAAGAAGAATATTAATCCCCAGGCGACTAATCCAACCAAAGCTGGCAAGAGGAACATCCATCTCCAATTAAGTATGCCACTCAAGAACACACCTGAAACAGTTGAAAAATAGGTTGTGCTTAAGAATATCCCCACTGCCCTTCCTCTTTCTTCTTTAGGGAACATATCTCCAATTAAGGTTAATGAAATTGGTATTGTTGATGCTGCTACAACTCCAGATAAGCCCCGGAAGATTATAATTGCTTTAAATGAAATAGCTAACCCACATAGAATACTAAAAATCACAAAGGCTAACGAACAAGTGACCTTAACTGCTTTTTTACTTACTCTATCTCCTATATATCCGTAGAAAAGAGCTGAAATGCCATAAGGAATCATGTAGACAACTATAATCTTTCCTGCTGTAAAGTTTGAGATATGGAATGTAGTAGCAATTGCAGGTACTAAACCTGACATTGCAGCTACATTCATTATTACAGCAAATGCCTCAAGACATAATAAACCTAAATAGATATTTTTATAAGCAATCTTTCTCATCTCCTGTCTGAAATTAACCTTCTGTTTCTATTATCTTTTTAATTCTTTCCATATTTACCTTAGAATGTTCGTTTATAGCATTTTCTGCTTCCTCATTAGTATATCCTGATTCAGAGTCCATCTCAAAATCTTGAATCCAAGTCATCTTGGTTCCTTGAGGAACTTCTTCATAGAACCATTTAAGATGCATAAACTTGAAGGGAAATTTTGGTTCCTCCCGCTCGGCAGTACATTGATAGTTCTCTTTATCCAGTATTCTACTGGAACGCCAGATCTTACCTTCGTTATTTGTCAACTGAAAGGTGATTTTGTTATCTTCTCTACACAAAATTTTGGCCTCCTTATACTCATCGAAGAGTTCAGGCCATCTCTCAATGTCATTGGTAACATCAAACACTCTATCTCTTTCTGCTTCAATAATGATAGAATTCTCCGTATGCGCCATTATTCCTTCCTCCTTTCATTAATGAATTAATCAGTCAAAACACCTGATTCTATCTTAGCTTTAATCTTCTGTAAATTTGTAACAACATGGTTATTAATCTTTGCTTCCATTTCCCCATCAGTCACCCCTGCTTCAGGTGCCATTTCAAACTCCTGAATACAGATCATTTTGGTTCCATTAGATACCTTCTCATAGAGCCATTCAATATTCATAAACTTATATGGAAATGTAGGCTCTCCTCGTTGGGCAATGGCACGATAGTTTTCTTTATCGATGATTCTCTTAGAACACCATGTTTGCCCTTTTTTATTTGTCATCTCGAATGTAACTTCTTTCCCATTTCTACTTAATATCCTGGTTGACTGAGATTCGTCAAACAACAGAGGCCACCTCTCAATATCATTAGTAATATTGAAAACCTTATCTATTTCAGATTGGATAATTATTGAGTTTTTAGTACAACCCATTACATATCACCTCCTCTCGTTATTTTCAATTATTGCTACAGGACGTATCCAACTGGCTCCAACATCCTTTATCTTTATAGGGAAACATACAACCTTAAAATCATATGGCTTGGGTATCTGATCAAGATTAGCTAACCTTTCAAGATGACAATACTCCTTTGTTCTTCCATATATATGAGCAGGCCATAGATATTTGTTATCCTTTGTTCTGAAATAGGCTTGTAACATATAGTCAAATGGACGGTCAAAACCTAAACTGTCGATGCCAATTATCTTCACACCTCTTTCTACAAGCCAGGCTGTAGCTTCCTGGCTCATTCCAGGAAACTTAAAGTAATATTCTTTTGTTCCCCAGTATTTGTCGGCATTTGTCTGAATCAGTACAATATCATATGGTTTAATCTTGTATTTAATCTTTGTCAAAGCCTCTTCTATATCTCCAGGGAGTATAGAATCCCCAGGTTCTTTATGGCTTAGATTAAGGACAACGCCGTCTCCATAACACCATTCTAAGGGTATCTGATCAATTGTTTTTGCTGGTCTTCTTTCACAACAAGAGCCAAAATGATAAGGAGCATCTAAGTGAGTTCCTGTATGGACAGAGGCTGTAATTCTTTCATTAGAAATGAACTCTCCATTAGGAAAATCATTTTTAGTAAGTTTCCTTGTTCCACATAGATATCTGAAAAGATTCTTTAGATTCTCCAATAATGGCTTATGTTTCGAGAATATGATATCTCGTCCCAAATAACTAGCCCCCTTCACATGATCTAAACGCTTAATCTTTACTGGAAATGGTTCCAGAGTACATTCTTCGATAGTAATACTTAAATCAATAATTTTTAAATTATTATCCATAGTTTTTCTCCGTTCTTTCTATTTTAATGGGTGTGGCTACTTTTGGACGACGGACAAAAGGAATTTTTACCTTACTTTTAGGTTCAAAAAGGGTATTTTTTTCGCTCAAACAATGGATTTTTCCAACAAAAGGGCTGTTTTTTATAGAAATATCACCGGCCATAGTTAATATCTCTGCAAAAAATAAGGTTTTTCCATTTTATCTTTTTACATAACTTCAGTAATTACAAGGTTCTTTTGTCGTTCTTTCGTCGTTTAAGAATAGCCACACCCTATTTTAATAATATACGGCTCCTTTTTAAACCAATTCATGCTTTTTCATTATTAAGTTTTTGTTTTATATATTCAATTATATCTCTTACAGTAACAAAATCATCTGAATCATCACTATAGATATTTAAACCAAATTCCTTCTCAATCCCAACCACAATATCAACCATTTCTGTAGAATCAATACCCAAGTCATCTTTCAAAGAAGTATTATGATGCCATTCGTTTTCCTTTAAACCTATTATCTTAACAAAGACTCCTTTTAGCCTATCCTCAATACACATTTTACTCATCTCCTTTCTCCTCTTCTATTTTTCTAATTTCAAAACTTATCTTACCTCCATCAGGACAAGTTGTATGTATTACCTTCTCCTCTTTTTCAAATGGGAATGTTGCTCCAAAGCGAAGAGCAAATAATGATGGAAAGATAGTATGATAGGCAGCTCCACAGAACCCACCTACTGTGGTTAACCCGTCAAATTCAAATTGATCTCCTTCCTTATAACCATAGAAACACCTACCAGTTTCCTTCTGGACTTTTACCATAAATTTGATTAGAGCAGGCATAATTTATCACCTCCTGGAATTATTAAACTTTTTAATTAATAGACTGCTATTAACTCCACCTTGCCCTCTTAAATTTAGAAGGGCAATATCTATATTTGCTTGGCGGATTTTGTTAGGAACATAGTCAAGGTCACACTCAGGATCAGGATTTTCATAGTTTATTGTTGGTAGTAATACACCTTTATTCATTGCTAATACTGTGCTTATCAAGTCTATAGCTCCTGATGCACCAAATAGGTCTCCAATCATAGACCTTGGCGTACTTATTGCCAATTTATAAGCATGATCTCCAAAGACTTCTTTAATAACAGCAGTTTCAATCTTATCGCCTTCAGGAGTAGCTACTCCATCTGCCGAGATGTAGTCTACTTCACTCGGCATGATACCACCCATTTGTAAGGCTAATTTAATAGCTCTGTTAAACTCCTTCCCATTTGGTGAAAACCGAATAGGGTGGTAGCCATCACTAGTCATTCCATATCCAATAACTTCCGCATAGATATTTGCCTTTCTTTTTAGAGCATGTTCAAGTTCCTCCAGGACTATAATTCCTGCTCCTTCACCTATAATTAGACCACTCCGCTCTTTATCAAATGGCCTATATACCTTAGATGATTCATCACCATCTCTATTTGACAATAAAGTACATGTGCTACAGCAAAGTAAACCATAGGGTGTAATAAGAGCTTCACTTCCTCCAACAAATAATATCTCTGCATCCCCACTTTTAATAACTCTTGTACCATATCCAACAGCTACATTACTTCCTGCTCTGTCAGCCACAACAGTTTTACTATAGCCCTTAATACCATAAAAAATTGATATCTGTCCCTGGGGAGCAGCAGGGAACCAAGCAGTAGCTAAGTATGGACTGACTTCTTTAATGCCAGAGGCATGAAGATGCCGCAGTTCAGTCTCTGAAAACTCTTGACCGCCAAGAGAATTACCTATTATAATTCCTACTTGGGTTAAGTCTTCCTTTTCTAACTTAAGGTTAGCATCCTCGATAGCTAAATGAGTAGCGACTAATGCATATTGAGAAAATTTATCAATCTTTCTTAATAACCTTATAGGGAAGTAGTCTTCAGCTTTAAAGTCTTTAATCTCACCTGCTATTTTACATTGGAATTTGGAAGCGTCAAATCTTGTAATCTTACCTATATAGGATTCCCCTTTTATGCTATTCTCCCAAAATTCTCTTTTCCCAATTCCGCTTGGGGCAACTATTCCTAAACCCGTAATAACTACCCTTCTACTCATCCTTTTCTCCCTTTTTGTTAGGAATATCTTCTAAGGAGTAGAGCAGAATGTATACCTGAAAAACCACTAGAATTTTTTAACACCACATCTACTTTCCCTTCTCTAGCCTTATTAGGGATATAGTCAAGGTCGCAATCAGGATCTGGATTCTCATAATTTATTGTCGGTGGCATAAGATTATTCTCTATTATTAAACTACAAGCAATTAACTCGATACTATTTGCTGCTGATAAAGGATGTCCAATCATAGATTTAATTGAACTTATAGGTACATGGTAAGCATGATCTCCCAGGGAAATTTTCAAAGCCGAAGTCTCATTTCTATCATTCTGTTCTGTAGAACTCCCATGAGCATTAATATAATCTATCTCCTCTGGTTTGATACCAGCATGTTTAATTGCCAACTTAATTGCTCTTGCCAAGTCTATTCCATCTGGTGAGAGATCAGTCATGTGGAAGGCATTACAAGTAGTACCATAACCAATTATCTCAGCATAAATATGAACACCTCTATCTAAGGCATGTTTAAGTTCTTCTAAAATAAGAATACCACATCCTTCTCCTAATATGAATCCATCACGATCGCGATCAAATGGCCGGGAGGCACGTGAAGGTTCATCATTTTTTGAGATAGCACCTATTACATCAAAGGCGGCAAGTGCAATAGGAGTTATTGGCGCCTCTGAAGCACCTGCTATCATTATATCAGCTTCATCATTAAGTATTGTCTCGCAAGAGAACCCCACAGCATCAACACCAGCAGTACATCCAGTAGAAATGGTATTACAGATTCCACAGATACTATATAGAGATGAAATTTCATTTGAAGGAGTATTAAACATTGAAGCTTGATAAAGATATGGACTCACATACTCAGGATTAATAGGCTCTTTCCCTCTTTCTGTAACAATAAGAAACTCTTCTTCCATAAATTTCGTGCCACAGATAGCATTAGCAATACTAACTCCGACCCTCTCTTTATTCACCGCAGACATGTTAAGCATAGAATCTTCCACAGCCATCTTTGTTCCCGCTACCGAAAATTGAACATATCTATCCATCCTGCGAATCTGCTCTTCTCTTAATCCTAATCTTCTCGGATCAAAATCTTTAACCTCTGCTGCTATCTTTGATTTAAACTCTGAAGTATCAAAGCTTGTAATCCTCTCCACACCAGATTTCCCACATATTGTTGCTTTCCAAAACCTTTCTTTCCCAATACCGTTAGGAGATATTACCCCCACACCTGTAATAACAACCCGTCTTTTCATTTTTGATCTTTCCTTTCACCTTTCAAAAGGTTATCAAATTTAGTAAAATTAAAGCTCCAGGAATATTAACAATGATATGAGAAAGGTATCCTGGAATTAAGCTATCTGTTTTTTTATATAACAGACACCAAACTAATCCTGATACAACAGTGGTTAGGAAGATAGCCAGAGGAGAGAAAGACTTACATATTTGACCTCGTACAACAAGATGGTGAATACCAAATACTATTGAGGAATATATTGCTGCAAGGTATCCCCTGTTTTGGAATTTTCCGAATAAGAATCCTCGCCAGTAAAATTCTTCAAAAAATGGGTTGATAAGAATAAATCCAATGACCAAGATTATATCTATTAGTTGAAGCCTTACATCGAATTTTAAAAAGATATGAATAAGGCTAAAAGCAGAAAAACATAGACCAAAGAATACCCATTTTAGACTTCTTCTCCCTATTCGCCTAAAGCCAAATTTTGAAAATATTGAAAATGAATATCTCCTCTCTACCATCATTGGGAACAGAGTACAACAAAATAGATAATAAATGATAAAAAAAGGTATCCATGTTTGAGAAATAGGCATAAAGCTACAAGACAGAGTTGAAACAAATCTTAAACCAATCATAAAGAGAAACGGAGATATAAGAATAACTATTTTTTTCTTTAAAGACATGATTTTACTCCTTCCATTTGACTCTACGGTGTAAGAATATCAATTAACAACTATCCCATCATGAAGAGTTATCACTTGGCTAGCATATCGCATTATTACTGGGTCATGTGTAGAGAACACAAATGTAGTACCCTCTCTTCTATTTATCTTAAGCATAAGATCAATAATCTCTTGACCTGTTTTAGAGTCAAGATTAGCTGTTGGTTCATCTGCCAAAACTATACTTGAATTAATTACTAAAGCCCTTGCTATTGCCACTCTTTGTTTCTGACCTCCACTTAGTTCCTCCGGACGATGATGAATACAATTAGATAACCCTACTTCTTCAAGAACAGAAATGATTTTTTTGTGGCGATCTAAAGAATTAGAACCTTTTAACAACATTGGAAATTCAACATTTTCATAAGCAGTTAATACTGGAATGAGATTGAAGGACTGAAAGATAAAACTGATCTTATCCCTTCTTATCTTAGTAAGTTCTTTACTATTTAACCTGGTTATATCTTGGTTATCATCGATATAAATCTTTCCAGAAGTCGGCTTGTCAAGACATCCAATCAAATTCAATAAGGTTGTTTTCCCTGATCCGGAAGGACCTACTACTGATAGAAAGTCTCCTTTCTTTATCTTTAAACTAATTCCTCGTAAAGCATTAACTTCTATCTTTCCTAACTGATAGATTTTTGTTACATTCTCTACTATCACACTTTTCATTGTCCTCCTCCTTTAGAATAATATTCTAAAAATATACGGATGTTTCAATTCCCAAATTAAAGTTTACTGGATCTATTCCAAATTCACTATTTTCTTTCCCTAAATTTAATTTGTGCTTTAAGGTAAAGGTTATATCTTGAAATAGTATGGTGCTAACATCAGAATGAACCATTAGACTTAAATCATCTAAATTCCAAACAATAGTATCACAAGTTGAAATCATATTGGCGATATTCGGCTGGATAAAACTGACCATAAGATAGTTTTTCCTCATCTCTGTGGGGTTAAAAAGATCTTCTCCTCCTTGATTATTCTTGATGGAATTAATAAAATTGTCCATCTCTGTTTTACTATACCCTTCTCCATTATAATAATACTCTATCATAAATGTATTGGTTGACGGAAAGACATAAGAACCTCCAAGTACAAATTTGACAAAACAACCTTTCCCTTTCTCTTCTTGAACATAAGAGCTATTAATATAGGTTTTATCACTTCTGTCTTTTGCAGCAATCTCACTATGGATCTCTACATTTGATATAAATCCAGCCATGTCTACACCTATGATATATTTGTCTTTGGTATGAAATATACTTGTCGAAAGATCAAAATTATGAAAAAGTGTCTCAAACCTTCCTCCGTATCCCCAATCGTTTTCTCCATTTTTTAGTTTAACATCTGCTATCACACCAGTAAAAGAAGATTGGCTTGAAGAATTTACTATTTTGAAAGCAGTTACACCCTCATTTTGTCGTTTGGGTTCTGCAGGATCTTTAGATGGTTCGATAGAATCAGTTGGATTCCAAGCATATCCAGTTCCCCAGGCAATCCTCTGTTTACCTATACGGAAAAAGACCCCTTCCCAGAATTCTAAATCACAATATCCTTGATCAATATTCCCTTCCACATTAGTAGATTCGGTGGTAGCATAAGTAAAAGCTGTCTTTAGATGTAAATCAATATTATTTGCAATGTAAATGTTCATATTATTTTTTGATTCAAGAGAATTCTCTATTTTAGATAAGTTCTGTGTATTATTAGGATTAATTAGTGATTCAGAGTTTAGCCTATTGTAGCTCAGGGTATTTATATTACTTCCATTAACCGTAATCTTCCTCAACATGGTCTCACCTTCATTTCCTTTCTTATCCTTTGCAAATAAAGGTGGAGTTATGGAATATAAAAGAGTAATAGCTATTATAGTAATAAATATTCTTTTCATTGCACTATTAATATTTAGTTATATTTAGTTCCTTTCTAAGTATTGTTTTGTAAATATTTCATCAGGAATCTCAACGCTGGTATCAATTTCGAGATCAACCATAATGGACTTTTCATCACTTAATGTACTTTCCATCCGGAGTTCTGTTGGTCTCAATCGGCCTCCTATCTTTTTAATACCTGAGAAGGTGAGGGTTTTTATCAATTTTCCCGAACTTGTATAGAATTCTCTTCTAATAGGCAGAAAATTGTCTTTTCGAATCCAATAGATAATCTTGTCGTAAGATATACTTCTATCCTTTGCCTTGAGTTCTAAGAGATAAGCTTCAATACCGCCTATCCTTACTATATCCACGAAAGTTGCATTATAGTCTTTTACCAGATTGAGTCTCATAATATCACCGTTAGAGAAGTTACCTCCAAAGGTTTTTTGTTTGGCCGAAATCCGTATTGACCTTGATATGGTTGGCAAATACAACCACATATTATCTCCATTTCTAAGCACCTTCTTCCCTTTTTCTCTCAGAGGGGCCAAAAACTCTAAAAATATTTTGTTGTCTCCTTTCATGTACATCTTCAGCCTCATTGTCTTAGTAGGTCTTTTAGGTCTTACAATCTTCATTTCTTTAACATACACCACCGCATCCGGATTCATTATTGCATCTGCCGTTGCAACAATTTGGTTTGCTGAAAGTTCAGCTCCCACAACTGGTTTAACACTTACTATTCCCATTATTAATACTAAAGTTATATCTTGAACTTTCATTATCTATCACCTATCCTTCAATAATTTTTCCATCCTGTAATTCCATCTTTCTTTTTGCCTTGGCAGCTACATCATGATTATGGGTTACTACTAATATAGTGAGCCCATTACTATGAAGTTCTTCCAATATCTTGACTATTCTCATTCCTGTTTTGCTGTCAAGATTCCCTGTGGGTTCATCGGCAAGTAGTAGTTTTGGAGATTTAACAATAGCTCTTGCAATAGCTACTCTTTGCCTCTCACCACCACTTAATTCGTTAGGCAAATGATTAATTCTATCTTCAAGTCCAACCAGTACAAGTGATTCCATCGCCTTTTTAAATCGAGTAGCCCTGGATAAGTTTGAATTAGCAAATCGTAATCCTATCTCTACATTTTCAAGAGTGGTTAAGGAAGGAATCAAATTGAATGTTTGAAAGATAAATCCTATCTTTGCTGATCTGATATTAGTAAGTTTCCTATCGTTCAGTCTTGTAACATTCTGATTCTCAAATTTAACTGATCCGTGGGTAGAAATATCTAAGCAACCTATAATATGTAGAGCAGTAGACTTCCCAGAACCAGAAGGTCCAACAAGGGCAACAAACTCTCCTTCTTTTATCTCCATGGTTAATCCTTGCAATGCATTGATCTTAACACTGCCCATTAAGTAAGTCTTCCAAACCTCTTCTAATTCTATAATCTTGTTATTCATACCAAAAACCTCCTAATCTATAGTTTAAAAAGTAGTACCTATTTAATTCTTATTTCCCCACCCTTCAACAAATTCTTCAATATACCTTACTATCTTCTTTTCACTACTATATTGGTTAATATTCTTCTGCAGACCACCTGCATTTTGTTTATACTTAGGGTTATTTAGAATTTCTTTCACAGACTTCTGTAAATCTTCTATGGTAAAGTTTCGAAATCCAAATTGAAATGGTACATGAGGAGTCAACCGTAGTCCACATTCTGCATTATGGATAGCCTGAGCTGCAGTTGCCTGCTCAGGAGAAAAAGGGATACAAAGATTAGGTATACCCCTCCTTAAAGTTTCCATGACAGTACCATAACCTCCATGATGAATCACTATATCACTAGCATTAATCATAGTTGGTCCTGGGACAAACTGCTCTATCCGAATATGAGAAGGGTAAGGTACTAAATCTTGTAGAGTTTCAGCCCCTCCCCCCATACTAATAATTACTTGATATTTGGCATCTTGAAAGGCATAAATTATCTTTTGATAAATCTTTTTTTTATTCTTAACTCTAGTTCCCAAGGTTACATATATTACTGGGTAATGATGGTCGAGTTCTTTCAACCAATCAGGAATTTCCTTCTCTAGGCCACCCCATTCTAAACAACCAACATAGTATGCTGATGGAGGTAAATTCTCTATCGGGCAAAAGTCCGGAATCCCTTCTACTAAATTTAAATCACCAAGATAGAGATCAAACATACTTTCAGTCTTCGGTAGTCCATATTTTTCTAAGACAATATTAAAAGGCTTCGTCCATTTTTTGTTAAATGTCTTTAGAAGTGTTTTTAAGACTTTGATCTTTATAACATTTCCTATTTTTTGAAGAATTGTCTCGCCATCCATTATCTCAGCAAACACCTCTTTTTCTGATCTATTGCTTCTTGCTAAAATCCCTTTAAGAAATGGGCTACTAATTATACCAACATTGGGTACCTTGGCTATCCTTGCCGAGATATTAGGTGTAGGGCAAAAACTATTGATAATTACATTGGGTTTATATTCATTGATTACATGCAGTTCATCTCCTACACACTGATCAACAAGTTCCTTTGTGTACCAATTCATTCCCATTGCCTTTTCAACTTCTGCTTTTTTCACTGCTGCAATAGGATAAACTACATACCCAGTATCTTTAATAAATTGACAGCGTTCCTTTCCAGTAGCAAATACAACTTGATGTCCTTGTTTCTTTAAAGCATCAGCTACAGATAGACAATGGAATACATGAGATAATGCTGGACCAAAAGGTATACAAAGTACCTTTAATTTACTCATATCTAATCGCCTCCAATGGGTTAATTTTGATTGCCCGGATAGCAGGGTACAATCCACCAATAATCCCAATCCCAACAGTAATAACAACAGATTCTATGGCAGATTTAATATTAAGAACCCTTGTATCGTGGTACACAAATTGTAAGACAAGGTACGATAATATAATTCCCATAATTCCTGCTATAAAACATAGAATAGTAGACTCTTGTAGGATGGTGACAAGAATAGTTCGTCTTGTTGCACCTATTGCTCGTAATGTTCCTATCTCTTTTATCCTCTCATTTACTCCCATTATCATCATTGCTAAAATCATTATTATAGCTGCCCCTTTAGCAGTGTTATTCGTCATATTAAAAAACTGGTGCATCCCTACTAAGGCTTCCTCAATGTTTTTTTTACTCTTTTCTTCTGTAATTATAACAAGTCTGGGGAAGTCTCTTTTAAACATTTTAATAAAATCATCATTGTCAATATCTGATTTTTTTATGACCAATACAGATGAGACTAAAGATTCCCAACCGAAGAGTCTTTGAGCATAGGATAACGGCATAAGTACAGCACGGTCAATAATTGCTACACTTGTCTCTTTAAGAACTCCTTTGACTTCAAATGGCTTTTTCCTAATGACTATTTTATCTCCCACTGATATTTTCCCTTTCTTTGCATAGTATTTAGCAGCACCACTACCTAAGATAACTATCTTTTCATCCCCTTTTATAAAAGAGTTATCACCTATCTCAGCCTCTCCTGTGAGTATTCCCATCTTTTCTTGTCGTCTTAAATCCTGAATATACGCCTTTTCCTTACCAGGAGATATACCAACTACCATAACTAATGGTGGTTCATTAGGATATTGGGGTGGAACAATAGCCTTGAATAGCAGAGGAGTACTATAAGCAGGATCAATATATTCTTTCTTTAATATCTCTTGTACAGTATCAATAGTAAGGTTACTCAAAAGTGGTGGGAACTCACTCTTTTCAGATGCAGGCGCTTGAATAAATACTTTCCCGGCAATCAGGGATAACATCTTATGTACTTCCCCACTCTTGTGTGCTGTGATAGATATAAGGATGATCATAAGTTGAATACAAAAAGCTACACCTATAATAGTAAGAATCGATCTTGTTTTTCTCTTCGTAATATTTTTCCAAGCAATATCAATCATAATAAGTCTCTCCTTAAATTAATCATCATTTATATCTGATTGCTTCTAACGGGTGAATCTTTACCGCTCGAATAGCAGGATACAAACCACCAACCACTCCAATTATAACGGCAGTGCCAATGATTTCCAAAACAACCTGAAGGTTAAAATAATTGGCATTATTATATACAAATTTCATAAGTAAATATGATACAATAAGCCCTAAAACTGCTGCTACAAGAGATAAAATAAGTGATTCTTGTATAACAGTAAAAAGAATAGTTCGTCTTGTTGCACCTATTGCTCTTAAAGTTCCGATCTCTTTAGTCCTTGCATTTATAGCCAGTATCATTATTACCAAAATCATTACTACAGATGTTGCTTTTACACTACCTCCAATCAAACCAAAGAATCGACGCATTTCAGCTAATATTTCATTAGTATGCTTGACATTTTCCTTATCAGTAATCACTACAAGATTTGGGAAATTCTCTTTAAGTGTTGATGCAACCTCATCAATCATCCCTTCTGTTTTAGACTCGGCTCTAACCAATATACATGAGATAGAAGATCTACACTCAAAGAGTTCTTGAGCGTAAGAAAGTGGTATAAGTATCATATGGTCAAAGGTTGGAATATTCTGTTTTTTCAAAACTCCCTTGACTACAAACAATTCTTCCCCAATTATTATATTATCTCCAACAGATATTTTATCCCCTTTTTCTTTCATATAGTACTTAGCAGCACCACTACTTAAAATAACAGCTTTCTCATCAGATATTGAAAAAAAGAGTTCGCCTATTCCTTCTAAATCTCCAGTATATATTTTCTCTTTGCCCGGTGGTATGCCTACAGCCAAAACCTCTGGTGGTGCACCAGGAAAAGAGGGAGGCACTACAGATACAAAAAGGAGAGGAATAGTGGATTCAGAATTAATATGGTTTATCTTTAGCACATCTTGAAGAATACTGGAACTAATTCGACTTGAGAAAGGCGGAAATTCACCCCCAATTCCCTCAGGACCAGATGCCTGAATAAATATCTTTCCAGCATAAATTGATAACTCTTTATGCATCTCTTTAGTCCTACCAATCGTCATGCACAGAAGGATAACCATAAGATGAATACAAGCTGTTACCCCTAAGATAATGAGAATTGACATTATCTTTCTTCTCTTGATATTTTTCCAGGCTATATCAACCATCAAAATTTACCCCAATTTTATTTTTATTTAATTGCCGTAGTCACATGAAAATCAAACTCTGTCGGAGGAGGTTCAAGTTCATTTCCTTCAGCAATATGTTTAGCAAATGCCTCTTGTATTCTTTGTCCAATCTCTCCACCGCTACCTTCACTTATTTTTGCTATTATCTTCTCTCTGGTCCCTGGAGGTACTGATAGTGTTTTCTTTTCTGTTTCCACATTACGAAACAATTTGCATTCTTCAATAAAGGAACGCATTTCATCCGGAGTCCTTATTGTATTCCCCCAAATTATCTTACTTACTTTATATCGAAAACTTTCCGGGTTCTCTGGTAGACTGATATCAAGGAGTACTAACCTGCCACCACTCTTTAACACCCTATGTATCTTAGACAACATCTCTTTTTGATCTTGGAAGTAGCGAAATACAGATGCGCAAACAACAATATCTGCAAGATCCTCTTTTAGGGAAAAATCTTCTGCATTTCCCTCATACAACTCAAACATATCAGAAAGACCTGCTTCTTCTATATTCTGTCTTGCTACCTGTAGCATTCTTGAAGAAATATCTATTCCGATTACCTTTCCATCTTTTCCACAGAGTCTCGCTAATGCTATCGCAATTCTACCAGTACCAATCCCGATATCTAAAACCGTATCTTTCTCCTGTACTGAAGTCTTCTCACGGATTGTTTGTACTATTGCACCGTAACTATCCATGGAACTTAAGTAATCATCATAATTTTCGGACAAATTATCAAAGAATGTCTGTGTTCCTACTCCTCTGGTCATTTTTATCCCTCCTAAATAAGTTAGTAGCCTTCCCACATAAAATCATGTGGTTCTTAGTGATTCAATTGGCTTTAGCCTTGATGCCATAACAGCAGGGTAAATTCCTGATATTGCGGATATTATTATTGCCACCAAGATTGAAATAAGGGTATCGCTTACCTTTAAAACCGGATAGGTCAACTCTCCTGATGGAAGGAATTCAAACATAGGAGGTAGCCCTGTATGTCCTAATATAGTAACTAACAGGATACCAAGAGAGCTTCCTATAACAGAACCGATACCACCAAGAACAACTGCTTCTATTAAGAAGAGTCTAATAATTTCTGATCTCCGTGCCCCCATCGTCATTAAGACTCCGATTTCACGAATTCGCTCAAAGACTGCCATTATCATAGTATTCAAAATGCCTATACAAGCAACTATCATGATAAGAGAAGTCCACACTCTCATACCCATCTTCATCTTTGCAGCAATATCCAGTAAATTTCTTCCTAGATACTTCCAGGTATGAACTTCAAACTCAGCATTTTTGAGTTTTGAATTTAGAGATTGCGATATTAATTCAGCATTATTATAATCATCAACAACTATTATCGTCTCTGACACCTTCCCCTCTAGATAGACAAGAGACTGAGCACTTTTAAGATTCATATAGAGATTAGGGGTCCTTATAAATTGAGAAGTAAGATCAAATATCCCAACAACGATTAAATCGCTTCCATTTAATCCCCCATCCACAGTTTGAACAAGAATTGTTATTAGGTCCCCAACTTCAAGATTTAGTGCATTGGCTACCTTTTTGTTAATAATTACACCACCATCATCTTTCTTAGATAATTTTCTTCCCTTTATAATCGAGATATTGCTGGATATTTGAAATTCCTTGTCTGGCTCTACACCTGTTCCGATAACAGGAGCAGTTTCATAGCCATTACTAGCTAATCCAATAAAATTGACCCTTGTAGTTATTAATTTGATATGGTCTTCCTCAGCAGTAATACCTTCTATTTTAGAAGGATCAAAGGCAAGTTCCAGAGTATCTTTATATTGGTCTAAGGCAGAGACATATCCCTTTTTGTGAATTTGAATATGTCCTATCCCATTTTTAACCACTGCACCAATCATAGCCTTATGTTGACCCTCTGCATGACTTAAGGCGAAGATCATTATTAACATACCGAAACCTATAGCAATCCCTGTAATAATACTTCTTCGCTTATTTCGCAATACATTCCTTACTGCTATCTTGAAAAATTTGGTCATTCTACTTCCCTCCAATCAAATTAAAGAATATTTTTTATTTCTTTATTTAATCGATCCATCTTCTCATGTGAAAAACAGCCTGATACTTTGTAACGAAGTACCCCTAACTTATCAATAAGGAAGACATGAGGGATGGTATCATCTGTAATCCCTAATGTTGGTGTTACCTTTCTATTCCAGTCGGTCATCATTGAATCAGGAGCTCTACCCTTTTTCATCATCCTCCTCACAAATTTCTTTGAAATGAAAAAAGGCAATTTTTCCGGACAAGAGGCAAACTGTTGAACCCAAAATAGACCATTATTTTTAAATTGGTGACGGGTGTTTTCTGCCCATTTTTCAGCTTCGGTATCAGACTTGCGTGAGCCAACTACTAACACGATTACTTTACCTTTAAAACTCTGCAGGCTTATTTTTTCATCACTACTAACAGTAGGTAGAGAGAACTCTGGAAAAGGAGAACCAATCTCAACAGTAACATTTAATTCTTTAGAAATGAACACACACTCTCTTTTTACTCTCTTAATAGAATCCTCAAGTATATCCTGCAACGAGCTACCAACAAAAAACCAATTGGAATATTTATCTCCATACTGTTGGAGAAGTTCAACTACTTTAGCATTTATTCCTTTGGATAGATACATCTTAGGTGATAATAAATCTTCATCTTCTTTCATTGCACCTTCTCTTTTTAGCATTTCAAACATCTCCACACCTCTCCATACTCGAAGTCCAACATTCGCTAATACACCAGGATCAGCTGTAGGTGCTGATCTTTCTGTTACCTTAAGCGTTTCCTTAACGGTATTATAATCTTCTCCTGGCCCTCCTATCAAAAGGAAAAAGTTATACTCCAACCCAAGTTCTTTACACCAATCTGTCACTTTTAAAATAGACTCCTGGTCAAATCCTTTCTTATAAATCTTCAACATCTCCTTTGATGCTGTCTCGATACCTAAGCCAAGTTGACAACATCCTGCCTTTTGCATTACCATTAGTAGCTCTTTTGTTAGTCCACATGGATTTGCAGGACATATCCAGTTTATCCTTACTTTCCTTCTAATAATCTCTTCACAGATTTCTCTTGCATGTTCTGCTGGTGTGGTAAATATATTATCAACTACTTCCAACATTTCAACACCACGTTCATTAGCTAAGAACTCAATTTCATCAACTACATTTTTCGGCGAGCGCATGCGTATCTTCCGTCCTTCTCTATATGGGTCTGTACAATAGATGCATCTATAAATGCAACCTCTCTTTGTAAGAATACTTTCTATCGCTTTACCACCTATATCATTACAATTAGTATAATATCGCTCATCATACAGATCTCTTGCCGGGAAGGGAATCTCATCGAGATTTTCAATGAACCTGGGTGGGTTTATCGAAAAAACCCCATCCCTTAAAGAAGCGACTCCTGGAGTATCATAATACTCTTTATTGTTCTCTATTCTTCTCAAAATTTCCGGGAACGCATATTCTCCTTCGCCGTATATACCCACATCTACTTGACAATACCGTAAAATTTCCTCCGGAAGATTAGAAAATCCCCCTCCACCAAGAATAATTGGTATATTCTTATATTTCTTGCATTCATTAACAACCTCTTTAACTGTCGGAATAAAGAGTTGTGGGGGAGAAATTGTTGCATTCTCATCATTTCTTACTCCAATTCCGATAATATCTGGATCGAAATTTACAATCTTCTCTTGAACAGATTTATGAATATCCTTTTCAAAGCAGATGTCTAAAAGATCTATCTCATATCCTTTATGTTGTAAGGTTGCCGCAATGTAAGCTAAACCTATAGGTGTAACATAATATGGCATAGTAGCTTGATTAGTTGAAATAAGTAATACTTTCATTATCTTTTCCTTTCATACGAGGATGTATTGGGTTAGGTAGTCTCTACTATTCTTCCCATTGACGGTGCTCCTTCATTAATACCATGTATATGGACACCTCCAGCGTATGCCTTTATTCGTTCATACCAGTTGCGTGTAAACTCATTCTTGGAGTTTACTTTTCTCTCCATTCTTTCTGAATTTTGATAAAATATAATAGGTGCTCCTGCTTGGACAGATTGAATCTCTTCTATAGAGAGATACTTAGTATGCATCACCGCATAGGTCATATCATAGTAGGTATAGTCAAAGATCTCTATGGCACCTTTTTCTTTCATCTCCTTAAAATATTCTGTTCCTGGGAGAGGAGTTACAATCGAAAAGACAGCTACATCAGGATCTACTCTGTCAGCATAGTTTAATATCTCCATAATAGCCTTTTTATCATGATGCCATTCCCCAATCATAAAGAAGACCCATGAAGCTATGTCATGTTCTCTAAGGAATTTGATGGCATCTTCTATAGTATGAGAAATAGTTCCTTTGTGATAACAATCAAGGTCTTCTTGAATTGGAGATTCACCTCCTAACAATATTGCTTGGACCCCTGCCTTCCTGTATTTATGTAGAATATCTCTATCTCTACAGATAAAATCTGTTCTTCCCAATAAGATTAAATTTAGCTCTATTCCACTTTCTATTATTCTATCAAAGATTTCTTCAGTCCGTTTTTTATTAATATTAAAAGTAAGGTCATCCATCCATATTGTTCTTATACCTCTTTTGCATGCTGCCTGAAGCAATTCAAATGCCCGTTTAGAAGACATAACTCTATATCCTGGCTGAGACAAGCGAGCAGTACAAAAGTTACATCTTCCTATACATCCCCTTGCAGTGACTAATATTGTCCATTTGCCCCATGAAGAAGGAAGTGCTGAGAAATGGTTATTCTCCATATCTAATAGATCAAAATCAGGATATGGAAGAACATCAAGGTCTTGTATCAAGGGACGAGAAGGAGTAATTACAACTTTACCATTTTCCATATAAGCTAATCCTTTTATCTTCTTGAAGCATAGTTTGTCTTTCTCTATTTCTCTGATTAACTCAGTAAGTGTAACCTCTCCTTCTCCTATGACTAGAAAATCCAATTCCTTACATGATTCAAAAATCTCGTTAGGGATAAGTCCAAAATGACCACCACCTGCAACCGTTATCACTCGAGGATTAGTTTGTTTTGCAATCTTGATGAAACGTATGTAATCATTATGAAAGGTAGCCATTGAAGCAGAGACTCCAACTATCTCTGGCTGCTTTTCTTTTAAAATGGCAGGTAACTTTTCCCACCCAATATCCTTACGCTGACAATCTAATACCTCAACTTCAATACCTTCTTTCTTTAGCCATGCAGCAAGACATGCCTCTGCCAGAGGTGGAGGGACAAAATGTCTTCCTAACCCATAGAAGTATGCAACCTTATACGGTGGTTTAACCAATAACACTTTCATAGCTATAATCCTCTCTCTTAAGCAGAATTTAATTATTAATAACAACCTTCTTTAATATCTTCCTGGCATAAAGGTTATAAGGATTAATTTTTAATGCTTTCTCCAGTATTTCTTTTTCCTTATCGTACCATCTTTTCCTCTTGTATGCCTGGCTAAGATGAATATAGGCTTCATCAAACATAGGGTTAAGTTTAATAATCTCTTCCAACTTCTCTATGGCTTTGTTCACATTGCCTCCAAAGAAACGGGGTGTTTCTAAATATGTCAGTGCTAATAACAGACTGGCTTGTGGACTATTAGAATTAAGTTCTAAAACCCGATCCCTTTCTTTACCTATTTTAGGACCGTATCTTGCACCCATTAGCCAACTTACTTTTGCCAAACGAATCTGTATCCGTGCTAATATATAGTGAGATTCTGGAAAGTTATCATTTAACTGAATAGACCTTTCAATGATGTGCAATGCCTTCTTAGCATAATCTTCTGATTTATCTTTTTTATCTTCTATGTCGTTGATTAAAATTAATCTTTCATAAGCATAAGCTAAGTAATAGTAGTAGAGGTAATTACTATCCTCTTCCTTAATCATATACTGAAAGATTAATATGGCATTTTCAAGAATATCCTCATCATATTTCCATCTACCTTTTTCAAGAAGTCTCTTCCCTTTGGAGAATTTATTCTCTTTCTCATAGCTAACACTATTAGTATTAGTGATAACAGTATGAGTACCAACCTTCATTTCCTGATAACATCCCTCTTCTTTTTCCATCCTAATGTTATTATCACCAGGGTTAATTTCCTCAGCCTGACAAAATAAGTTAGCTTTTGTTGTAATTATCATTATAACTGTTAATAAAATTAGGTTTCTCATGGCAATTACCTCCTTTTCTTCTCCCATTTAAACTGTAGCATTCCTATAAAGCTAAACAAAAATGCTAAAATCCCCAAGATTATTATATGAACAACAACTTTGGTTAAACCTTCTCCATACATTAATAACTGAAGAGCATCCATGCCATAAAATGACGGAGTAAATTTTGCTATCGTTTTAGCAATTGGAGGCATTGCATCCAGGGGTACCCAAACCCCTCCCAAAATTAATAAAGGGAAAATTATAAGCATACTAGCATATTCTGCAGCATCTTCTGTTTTTATAAGATTAGAATAGAAGATACTAAATCCACTTAACATCAGAGTAAATAGAAGTATTATCGGTACTATATTAGGTAAATTTGACACCTTAAAGCCAAAAAATACCGATATTGTAAACAAAACAGTTATTTGCATTACAGCAACAATCTCAAGGAATAAGATCTTACTAATGACAATCACTACAGGATGCGTTGGCGATAATAATACGCGTTCAAGTATTCCATTTTCGCGCTGGGTAACAATTGTTTGACTTCCTCTTCTAAAGCAGTTAAATAATGCCACGGTAATAATAGCAATAGGCAGAGCTAATAGATAACAGGTTGAATATGATGCCTCTCGATTGTATATGTTTATCATTGCACCAAAAATTAAGTTAAGAATAAAAGGGAATACAAGAAGAAGAACAATAATCTTTCGCTCCCGGATCAAGGGTTTTAAATCAGCTATGACAAGATAAACTATTTTTTGCAAAGGGATCATCATCCATTCCTCCTCTCCCACTCAAATTGGGTAGTGCCTATAAAGGTAAAAAGTACTGATATAATCATAAGAATTATAACATTAAAGATAATACCACCTAATCCTTGTGCTGAAAGGATCAACTGCTTTAGAATATTTATGGCATAAAAGATTGGAAGACCCTTTGCTACAGATTGAACAAATTCTGGTAACATATAAATAGGCACCCAACATCCACCTATTAATAATAAAGAGAAGATAATAATTACACCACCATATTCTGTTGCCTCTGGTGTTCTTATAAGATTAGCAAAGAAAACACCAAACCCAGTCATTATGACACTAATTAATACTGTTACTACTAATATACAAAATAAAGTTGCTATATTAGTAGTAAGTCCCCAAAATATCCTTGAAACTATAAATAGGAGGGTAGTCTGGATCAATATAATAATCATAAAAAATAATATTTTAGTGTACATAATAACTACAGGATGTGTTGGCGATAATAATAAGCGAGTAAGCAAACCACTCTTTCTCTCCTTAGCAATTGCCACGCCTGCCCCATTAAAACAGGTAAACATTAGCATGGTGATAATGGTACTTGGTAAACCGTCTAAATAGGCATTTGTATCAGTTTGGCTTTCAGAGAAGGCATTTAATGACCATCCATAAAGCGTGGCAAAAACAATAGGGAAAGAACAGAGCAAGAATATATTTGTCCTCCTACGGATTAATGGCTTTAAATTGGCTAATGTAAGACAGAATGTCTTTCTCCAGAGATTCATTTCATTACTCCACTAATTTGATAAAAATGTCATCTAATGTCTCTCCTGGAATTTGCTCTTTAATCTCATTAAGGGCTCCAATGACAACTAACTCTCCTTTATTAAGTATTCCTATTCGACCACAGAGAGATTCTGCTTCATCCATATAGTGGGTGGCTAATATAATAGTAACACCTTCCTTATTTAAAGAGCGCATTAACTCCCATATACCTTTCCGTATATGAGGGTCTAATCCAACTGTTGGTTCATCTAAAAATAAAATTTTCGGATCATGAAGTAGAGCTACAGCTAAATTAAGCCGTCTTTTCATTCCCCCTGAATATTCTTTTACCATCTTATCCCCTACATCTGTAATTCCTGTTAAGTTAAGCATTAAATCTATTCTCTTTAATAAAGTAGAGTTTTCAATGTTATAAAGTGTACCAAAGATCTCCATATTTTCTCTTCCATTCAAGTTATCATACAGAATTAAATCCTGTGGGACTACACCAATCATCTGTTTAATCTGGGAAGGATTTATAACAACATTGATTCCGTTGAGATACACTGTTCCATTAGAAGGAAGAGAAAGTCCGGAGAGTATCTTAATAAAGGTAGTCTTACCTGCACCATTTGGGCCTAACAAAGCAAAGAATTCCCCTTGTTTAATCTCAAGACTAACATTTTTCAATGCATGAACATCTTTAAATGATTTTGTTAAATTATCTACCTTTATTGCCAGCATAATAAACTCCTTTCTATCCTATGTAGTCATTTTAATAACTTGGGTAAGATTTTTTTGAGCATGAAGATTATTGGGATTGATAGACAATGCCTTCTCCCAACAATCTTTAGCCTTTTCTAACTTCCCATCTTTCTCACAAGCAATTCCCCACCATACATAAGCCTGGTCAAATTTAGGATTCGTTTCTATTATCTGTCGACACTTCTCCATTGCCTTTTCGATGTTACCACCAAATGGCTTAGGAGCTTTTATATACTTTATTGCTTGCCATAAGCAGACATTTAGATCTTCAGGATTGAGATTCATAACAATACTCATCTCCCTTTCTGCTTTGCTTATATATTTCATAGCAGTAAAAGGGTCTGTAATCATTGAACCGCACATTTGCCCTAATGCACGATGAGAATCTAAAAACTCATCATTTAATTCTATTGATTTTTCCATTGCCTCAATTACCTTCTTTCCCCATTCTTTCTTTCCCTCATCGTCACCATTTATTTCGCATAAGAGGGCTACACCTTCGTATGCACATCCTAAATAATAGTAATAAAGATACTCATCCGGCTCTTTATTGATCAATTCTTCAAAAATAGATATACTCTCTTTTAGAATATCTCTATTAAACCTATATCTTCCTTGCTCAAGTCGTTCTTTCCCTTCCATTAATCTGCTCTTTTCTTTCTCCATGATAATAGCCTCCTCAGTAAAAGCTTTTTCGCTCTTTCAACAGAGCAACTCTTTTAGATTATCTATAGTAACAAAATGCCAATTAAGATGCGACTTACTATATTGCTCAAACAAACCAATTATCTTTTCATCTATATCCTTTGAGAAATAATAGTGAGGTGCAAGCAAATCTTCATGTTCTTTTATATAACCTTCTCTCCTTGACATCTCTGCTAATTGAGTTCTTGGATAGATTCGAATCCCGGGGGTTACAAGTATATCAGTTGGATCTATTCTTTCCATTGTTATAAGAGTCTCCTCTACGGTATGGAAGTTTTCTCCAGGGCCTCCTATCATAATATAATGAGAATATGGAAGTCCTATTTCCTTACATAGATTGGATGCCCAGATGATAGCGTCCTGGTCAAATTTTTTTAATAGATTTTTAAGTATCTTTGGGGAGGCTGAATCAGAACCAAATTCCACTCGTATACACCCTGCCTTTTTCATTAGACTTAATAACTCTTCATCGACAAACCCAGGATTAAGACAAGATATCCATTTTATTTTAATGTTCCTTCGTATAATTTCCTCACAGATTTCTTTACTATGCTCTACAGGAATGTTAAAAATACTGTCCACTATTTCAATATCCTCTATACCATATTCCTTACTTATTAATTCCATTTCATCAACTACTTTTCGAGGAGATCGTAATCTTATTTTACATCCTTCAATATTCGGATAAGTACAATAAATACAAGATAGTGAACAACCTCTTTTGGTTTGAATGCTCTCTCTTGCTCGATTAATTCCCATCTTAGTAATCCTATTAGAACCATAATACTCTTTGTCATAAAGCTCCCTACTCGGAAAAGGGATATCATCAAGATTTTCAATGTACTGAGGATTATTTTGAACAACAACACCATCCTTTATAAAAATAATCCCCTGCACAGTACTTATATCCTCACCTGTCTCCATCTTTCTTAGAAGCTTTGAAAATGAATACTCTCCTTCTCCAACTATACCTATATCTGCTTTGCAGTAATACAAAATCTCTTCAGGCATAATAGAAAAACCGGCTCCCCCAAAGACGATCTCTGCATCTGTGTACAACCTGCAATATTCAACAATCTCTTTAACAAAAGGGATGTAAAATTCTGACATCAGATAAAGGGTATTATCAATGTTTCTTATAGAGAATCCAATTACCTCTGGATCACTTTCAGTAATTGCTCGGTGAATAATGTTGCTAATATCATCTTTATCTTTAAAGCATAAATCGCACAGAGATATTGCATGTCCATCTTTTTGCAATGTTGCTGCTATATAACCTAAACCAATAGGAGGTACTGGACACGCACCAGACCATGAACCCTTATAGTAGTGAGTTGATATTAGAAGTACTTTCAACATTAATCACCTCATTTTTAGAAGTATTCTTGTACCTGGAGTTTCGTGAATTTTTGAAAAAAAGCTAAAAAAAATCTCTCATCCTGCCGATAAAGAGAATAGTAACAAATCTCAATAAAGGAGGATGAGAGATGAATACATTCTTTTTATCGACATTTGGAG